>JAQBPC010000445.1 GCA_028287725.1 Chloroflexota bacterium
CAAGCAGGCCTTGCTGGAAGAGGCCGAGCGCCTCGTCCAGGCCGGGGTGCTTCGTGAGCGGGAAGCGATCTTCTCCCTCACGTTCCAGGAGCTCCACGACGTCGTGCGCACGAACCACGTGGATGACGAGCTCATCAGCCAGCGCAAGGACGCGTTCACGTCGTATCAAGCGCTCACCCCGCCCCGCGTGCTCACGTCGGATGGCGAGGGCATCGCCGGGACGTACCGACGCGACGATTTGCCGGCCGGCGCGCTGGTCGGCTTACCGGTTTCCGCCGGGACCATCGAGGGGCGGGCCCGCGTCATCCTGGACATGGCGGAAGCCGATCTCGAACCGGGCGACATCATGGTCACCGCCTACACGGACCCCAGCTGGACGCCACTGTTCGTCGCGATCAAGGGCCTGGTGACGGAGGTGGGGGGCCTGATGACCCATGGCGCGGTGATCGCACGGGAGTACGGCTTGGCGGCCGTCGTGGGGGTGGAGCATGCCACCCGGCTGATCCGGGACGGGCAGCGGATCCGCGTGCATGGAACGGAAGGGTACGTCGAGATCCTTCCCTAGCGGGCCAGCCCGACAGGTAGCCGGGCGGCACGTGGTCGGTCAGCCAGACGCCGTTGGCGGCCTGGTAGAAGGGGTGGCCGGCCGCGTGCATGGCCGCGACGTCCGCCGTCAGGATGACGGGCGCCTCGCGGCGCGCGCCCACCTGGGTCGCGGTCGCCGGGGTGGCGGGCAGGGCAATCGCATCTGAATCAGCTGGGGAGGACCTGGAGCAAGTAGCGGTGATCCCAGCCGGCCTTGAGGCGTTTGGCTTCGATCCCGCACCGGGCCTTGGACTCGTGCTGCAGGAGCGTCAGCGCAACGCGCCGCAGCAGGGCCAGGTTGTGGGCCGCGTGTCCCGTGCGCACCAGCAGCAGCCCAACATGTTGCGCGTGAGAGGCGCTCATTCGCTTCCGGATGAGTCTAACTCACGGCGTCCGCTCGACGCGCCTGCTGGGCAGTGCCGACATGCACTCATGTCTATCAGCAGTCGAACACCGACCAGCAGATGTCGTTTCGCAACCGCTGATCATCCAGGACCAGCTCGCGGATCGCGTCAGGGAGCTGTTCGCGCTGCCATCGGCACTCGAGCCGCCCGGAGCTCTCACCCTCGCCTTCAGGGGCGGCTGCACGCGCCGCCTTGATCGCGTAGGCCGCCGCTCCGAGCTCGTGCGCGGCGACGTGCGCCACCGCCGCGGCTTGTCCGGCAGCATATGCGGCGTGGCGGGCCGCGCCTGTCAACTCCCGTGCAGCCGCGTTGGCGGCGCCTGCAGCCTCACGCGCTTGAGACATCGTGATCTCGCCGCGCACCCATGCCCGAGCCTGCGCGATCGCCTGGCGAGGCCGCGGGTCTGAAGGTTGCGCCGACTCGAACAGGTGCAGGACGTGTTCCGCACACGTTGCGGCCCACAGGGCAAGCAGCTGATGGTCGGAGTCTGTGAGCGTCCCCCCGCGGCGGATGGTGATGAAGCGAGGGTCGCGGTCTTTCGGGAGGATCACGGCTGTACCCTTCTGCTTGCATCTGCCCAACGGCCAGGGTTCAGCCGCCGGCTGGGAGTACAGGTTCGATAGGGCGGTACCCATGCTCAGCATACTCGACCGCGACGCGCGACAGCGAGCGGCGACATCCTTGTTGTCAGAGCAATCGCATCTAAGTGAGAAGCAATGGGATTGGCGAGAGGAGGCGATACTAGGGGGAGAGTAGGACGGCGTGCCGAGGGAGAGCCGGGTGCTGCTGGCCGGCGACGCCGCACACATGCATGCCCCGGACGGTGGACAGGGCATCAACGCCGGTGTGCAGGACGCGGTGAATCTGGGAGTTCACCTCACGCCCCTGCGCCACGTCGCGGGCAATCTACTTAGATATCGATGTCTTGCTTGACTTGGCCGGCGCGCTTCAACGTGCGCCAGCCGCCCGCACGGTTATTGGCGATAATCTGTTTGAACATCGCGGTGAGGGCCGGCGCGTTGATCGCCTCGCCCTGGCGCACGGCCACGGTGCGGGCAGTCGTGTTGGCGTGGCCCCCGGTGATGATGCCCTCGGGATCGGGGACGATGGCGCCGTCGTAGAGGAAGACGTTGACGTGGTCCTTCGCCGCCAATAGGGCGGCGATGTTGCCCTGCAGGACGAAGTAGGGACGGTCGGTACGCTTGATGGTCTCGGTGACCTCGGGGTCGGCGGCGTGGATCAGATCGCGGATTTGGCGGCAGATGGCCTGCTTCCAAGCGGGCAGTGCGGCGATATACGCGTCGACGCGTGGGTCGGTGGAGTAGGTCATGGGCATCCTCTCTCCCTGCGATCATACCAGCGCTCCCGACTGGCAGAGTCCGCGACCGGCCTGGTACTGCACCTTGGGCGAAACGCCGTTACGTTCTCGCAGACATTGCGTCGCCGGCACGTAGACACCCCTATCTTACCCATTCGCGCAAACTGAGGAAGCGTCGTACGACAATGCGATTCGTTCTATTGAAACCGTCTGGTGGACAGGCGCTGACCGGGGAGCGCCTAGGCACGGAACCGGTCCCGTGATGAAAGCCCGGGGCTGGAGTCGGACCAGCTATGTCCAGGCGGCGCCGTGAACCGCGAGCGGAGCTCCGCCTAAGTGCCGGTACTCGCCGAACTTACGTGTTTGAATAATAGAGCTCCGCTTCAGCAGAGAAAATGCGCACAGGTTCTGGCAGCGGCCGGCAACCAGGACAAGGTCGCTGGGCAGCAGCGTCGCCGTATGCCAGGCGCGCTCCACGTTCTTGGATTCGGTTACGGTCCAGGTGCCGACGTGTCCGGACGCGGCGCCCGTCGCTACAGGTGCGAAGTCCGGCAGAGTAATAGGCAGCACGAGGAGCAGCCCGAATGCATGCCCGAGAGAAATGGCTGGTACACCTCCGCGGCGGCGATCGTGTCGCTGTTTCTATCCTTGCCTCCGAAGACAAGCACTCGGCCGTTGAAAAGCAGCGTTGAAGGCTGGAAGTTGCGCGGCTCGTGCAGTGACAGTCCAATTGTTGCCACGCGGATGATAGAGCTCCGCCCAGTTGTTGGGGGAGTCAAGGACGTTGCCGGCGGACAGTACCAGGCTGTTGGGCGGTAGCGCCGCGGCCTCGCCGATCTCGAAGTCATAGAGGTGGTGCGTAGAGCGGGAAAAAATCCAAGCGCCCGTGCGCGGTAGGTACAGTTCGGCAGCGGTATTGCCGCTCCCCGGGAAAGCACCAGACCGTCGCGCAGCAGCTGAGTTGGCTACCACGCTGATCCCTCTTGAGCCAGCTGCCAATCCGGCGGCGTTTGGGCGCTACGGCCGAGGCGATGCGGGCCGGCGCAGTCGCCGAGGTATGGTGGGCCGCCATTGGGGGCGCACACCGTTCCTTTCCTCGGCGGCCTGCATCACGCCTACCATCGGGCAGCGCAGGGGCCATTGGGCAGCTCCCGCCCCGAGAGATCTGCCAGGTAGCCAGGACACGGTGTCGAAGCATAGCACATGGCTACACGTCGATCGAGGCGGAGCATTGCTGCACCATGG
>JAQBPC010000122.1 GCA_028287725.1 Chloroflexota bacterium
ACGGAGGGTACGGCGGTAGCTGAGCTCGGACTGCTGAAGAACTATCCCACCGGTGTGCCCGACGCTTTCCGGTACCAGAGCATGCGCCTGCAGCCTGGTACCTGGATTACGCCAAAACTTGAGGGAACCTGGTTCCCCGACGCATTCGTCGGCACTATGGCCAGCGTGATGCGTGGGCTTGAGGGCGCGTCGGGCGCGCCGGAAACATCAGTACGCGACAATCTGGGAACGCTCCGCGTGGTCCTGGCAGCTTATCAGTCGATGGCGACGGCATGCGCGGTCGACCCCGCGGCGTTGGGCGTCCAGGAGCCCCGCGCAGCCCAATAATGCTCAAACATTCCTACCCGCACCGGAGAAGTTAGCGGCATTGGAGATTGACGATGGCGACGATTGGCGCGGTGCTCGTAACTGGGGCGGCCCAGGGAATGGGACTGGCGATCGCACGCAAACTGGCGTCTGCCGGATACCATGTGGCGCTCGTCGATCGCCAGGCAACGCGGTTACACGAGGCAGCGAAGGAACTGGAAAATGCCACGGCCTTCGTCGAGGATCTTCTTGATGTTTCGGCCCTCGCGCCACTCGTCGAGCAAGTCGAAATCGCGTGCGGTCCGCTAGTCGGGCTTGTCAACAACGCGGGCATCGTCAAAACGCAGCCGCTTACGGACGCGAACATAGAAGACTGGGAAATAATCTTTGGCGTCAACGCGCGCGCGCCGTTCGTGCTGATGCAAGCCGCCGGCTCCCGCATGATGGCAAGGGGAGCGGGTGCAATCGTAAATATTGCCAGCGTTGCCGGACGCTCGGCGCGACCACAACAAACGTTGTACGGTGCCAGCAAGGCCGCACTGCTGCATCTGACAAAATCGGCGGCCGCGGCCTTTGGCCCGAGCGGTGTGCGCGTCAATGCCGTGTGCCCGGGCGTGGTACGTACCGAAATGACCGAGCGTGTCTGGCGCGACCGCCAGCCCGAAGACGTCCAGCGGATCCTGCAGGGCATTCCGCTCAGTCGTGTCGGCGAGCCCGATGAGGTGGCCGCGCTCGTCACGTGGTTACTCGGACCAGACGCGAGTTACATAAATGGGCAGGCAATCAACGTATGCGGCGGGCTGGAGATGGACTAAGCATGGACACGCCTGAAGGTTCCCAACGCCAGTCAGCAGGCGGAGCGGGCCCGCTCCACGGTATCTGGCATTTCAGCTTCACGGTAGCGGACATCGAGCGCTCGATTCGCTTTTACCGCGACCTGCTGGGCTTCGAGCTAGTCCACGAGCAAGAACAACAGAATGCATATACCAGTCAGCTGGTTGGATACGCGAATGCGCACCTCAAGGTGGCGCAATTTGCCGTCCCTGGTCAGCCACGCGGCCTTTCATCGCATGACCTTGAGCTCGTGGAATACGTCAATCCGCGTGGGACGCGTGGCGATACCAATATTTGCAATCCTGGCGCGGCCCACCTTGCCATCTGCGTGGACGACATCCAAGATCGTTACGAGATGTTGCACAGCGCAGGGGTCCAATTTAACTCGCCTCCAACGGCAATTACGGCGGGGGTGAATGTCGGCGGGTTCACATGTTATTTCCGAGATCCCGACCAGATTGTGCTGGAAATGGTCCAACCTCCAGCGCGCCGACTGGCCAACGGACAAACCGCGGCATCAAATAAGTCGAGCAGTAACGCGGAAGGTGTAGTGAAGGAGTCTCTCTGATGCCTGGGCTGACCAACGCACAACTTGCTCAGTTCCATGAGCAAGGCTATTTGGTGGTAGAGGGCGTTCTCGATGTAGCACGGGATATCCAGCCCGTACTGGACGAGTACGCGCGTGTCCTCGATCAAGTTGCGATACATTTCCTCGAGCAAGGTGCAATCGCCGCACTCTACCAGGACCTTCCCTTCCGGGAGCGCCTTATCCGTATTTGCGGTGAGAGCGGGAAGAGTGTGTCACAATTTTTCGACTGCAGCCTGCCACAAACCGGCGTCCGGTCTGACACCCCCATGCACGTTGGGCCGGCAGTCTTCGGTATGTTGACCTGCCCGCGGCTGCTCGACGTGGTTCAGTCGGTGGTCGGGCCGGAGATTTACTCCAACCCGGTTCAACACATTCGCATGAAGCTGCCGGCAGGGGTGTTGCCGGCTGCCAGTAGCGATGGACTGAGCGCGAAGATCCCGTGGCACCAGGATAACGGCGTGGTCTTGCCCGAGGCGGACGCGGCTACGATCCTGACCGTTTGGTTGCCGTTAAACGAGGCGACTGTCGAGAACGGCTGCCTTCAACTCGTGCCCGGCAGCCATGGCGGCCAATTGGAAGCTCATTGTCCGACATCCAAAGGCGCCGCAATTCCTGATGTGTTGGTGCAAGGGCGAGATACTCTGGCCGTGCCGATGCTACCAGGCAGCGTCCTGCTGATGCACCAGCGGACAATACACAGTTCCCTCGACAACGTCACGCGCGATCAAGTGCGCATGAGTCTGGACCTCCGGTATCAACCGACCGGCCAACCCACCGGCAGGCCGGCGTTCCCCGGCTTTGTGGCCCGCAGCGCAGCGCACCCCGAAACAGTGCTCCGTGACCCTGGGCTTTGGGCAGATATGTGGCTTGAGACACGGGCGCGAATGGCGTCCAAGGACAACCCTGCATTCAATCGCTGGAAGGCCGGCGTTGGGGTATGCGCCTGACGCAACATACCGTTTGACCTGCATCTAATGGCTCGCGCGGGCCGCGAGCGCTGTTCCAAGTTCGTGAAGAATAGGGGAGACGATGCGGATTACCGATATCCAGGTGCACCTTATCTCAATGCCCGCAGGACCGGCGTTCCGTTGGCGCGATGGCCTGCCGGGCTCGGACCCCGATGGTACAGGCGCTGTGTTGCGGATTGTGACTGACGATGGACATGACGGCCTCGCCTTCACTAGCCGAGGCGTGATTGTGCAGGACCTGGTGGAGCGCAGGATACGCAAAGATCTTGTTGGTCAAGATCCGCTGCAAAAGGAATGGCTTTGGCATCGAATTTGGGAGCTCGATCGAATCGAAGAATTTCCGATTTACGTACTCGGCCTGATCGATGTTGCGCTCTGGGATCTCACGGGCAAGGTTGCGGACTTACCAGTCTATCAACTGTTGGGTGGTTTCCGCACGAGCATCCCGGCGTATGCCAGCACCGTCACCTTCGGCTCAATTCAGGAATACCTGGATGTAGCCGACCAGTGCATTGAGCTTGGATATCCCGCGATCAAGCTACATGCCTGGGGAGATGCACGGCGGGATGCCAAGCTGTGCCTGGCCCTGCGCGAGCATGTCGGCGACGAATTGCCCCTGATGTATGACGGCTCCGCGGGTTTTGATTTGCCTGACGCGATTTACCTTGGTCATGCGCTGGCCGATGCCGGGTATCTGTGGTACGAAGAGCCGATGCGCGAATTTAGCATTACGGCCTACAAATGGCTTGGCGCGGCGGTGCGCGTGCCGCTGCTGGTTGCGGAGACGTCGGACGGCGCGCATATGAATACCGCGGACTTTATCGCGTCCGGCTGCGCTTCCTTTGTGCGCACGAGTGCCGGCCTGAAGGGCGGCCTTACCGGTGGCCTGCGTATCGCGCACCTGGCGGACTCCTTTCGCTTGCGGGCCGAAGTGCACGGCGACGGACTGGTGAATCGGCACTTGTGCATGGCGATCCCCAACACCACATACTATGAGTCGCTTGTGCGCACCAACCCGGTCGTACGAGCGCCTGAGATAGACGCCCAAGGCCTGGTTCATGCTCCGACCGGGCCGGGGATTGGCTGGGAAGCTACCTGGGATCGGCCCCCCTGGGAGGGTGGCTCGGCGCAGGACGCTTCATGAGCACCACGACTCAAATTCTTCCTACGGCTACGGCGTTGCCGGAGAAGGTAGCGCTGATCACTGGCGCGGCGCGCGGCATCGGCGCAGCCATCGCCGTTCGACTGGCGCGGGATGGGATTACGGTCGCCCTTGCCGACATCCGTCTTGCCGCGGTTGAGCAGCTGGCGGAAGAGATTCGACAGTCGGGCGGCCGTGCCGTGGCCTTCGGCGTCGATTTGGCTGGCGCCGATGACATTGCAGCGCTTGAAGTTTCTGTCCGCGCGACGCTTGGTCAGATAGACATTCTGGTCAATAACGCTGGAATCATCCAGCCAAAAGGATTTGCCGATTCCACGGTAGAGGAGTGGGACCGCCTGATGGCTGTCAACCTGCGGGCAGTGTTCTTATTATGCAGAGCCGCGCTGCCCGAATTGCGCCGCCGCCATGGCGCAATTATCAACATCGCTTCGACGGCCGGCATTCGCGCGCAAGCGGACAATGGACCGTACTGCGTTGCAAAAAGCGGTGTGATCATGCTCACCCAGGCCCTTGCACAGGAGCTCCTGGCGGATGGCGTCCGCGTCAATTGTGTTTGCCCCGGCGCGGTGGACACACCGTTGATGAAAGAGTATGTACATGCGCGGGGAATGCCTGAAAGCCTGGACGAACTAGCCGGAACCGGCATGTTGTTGCCGCCCGAAGACGTGGCCTCGGTCGTGGCATTCCTCGCCGGCGACGGTTCCCGATCGGTCACAGGTCACATAACGGTAGTAGATCGAGGCGCATTGATTGCTGGTTAGCCTGACACGATGATGCAAAGATTACGAATTCTGCCAAGGCTGCCCAACATGAATGTGCACCGGCGGCCGGTGCGCGTGGTGCAGCGGGCACCACTGGGTAATGAGGTGCAGCGCCCAACGTTGGCGCGCGACGGATTACCGACGAGCTGGAGAGGCATATGATTAATAATCGGGCGGTCGGGGTGCGCGCCGCAAGCCGGCGGCACAGGCGACTAGACGGCCAAATTGCGCTGATCACCGGAGGGGGCCAGGGTATTGGGAAGGCCATGAGCATGGCCTTTGCGAATGCGGGCGCTACGGTTGTGATCGCGGATATCTGTCCGGAACATGGGGATGCGGTGATGAATATCATCGTAGGGCAAGGTGGTCAGGCGCTTGCATGCGCCACAGACGTGACCTCGCCAGACAGCGTGTCCGCGCTATTCGCACAACTGCAAGAGCAGTTCGATAGGGTAGACATTCTGGTCAACAATGCCGGTATCTGTCCCGTGACAGCGTTCCCGGAGTTCTCGCTCGAGCAGTGGAGACGCGTCTTCGCCGTCAACGTCGATGGGCCATTGTTGACCACCCAAGCGGCGGCGGCGATCATGAGCCGGCAGGAGCCGCACCCAATCGCGGCGCGGCGTGGCACGATCATCAACGTCAGCTCTCCGGCAGCTGAAATCGGACGCCCGATGTTCGCTGCGTATGGGGCAAGTAAGGCGGCGCTCAACAGTCTCTCGCGAACCAGCGCCGGTGTGCTAGGCCCGCGTGGAATTGCCACTACTGTGCTGTACCCCGGCAGTGTGCTTGGACCACTATGGGAGGAACTATTACCGGACCTGGCTGTAGCCGAACAGCGGAGTGCCAAAGAGATTTTGGCGGAACGTTCGGCGGGCATGCCGAATGGCCGGTTTCAAAAGCCGACGGAGACAGCACGTATGGCTCTTTATATCGCCGCGGCGCGAGGCATGGAGCTCAACGGACGACTACTCTGGTCGGAAGCTCACGTGGCCGACCTGTGAGCATGCGGCTTGGCCTGGCTGGGGCCCTGGTACCACGCGACTACGCGGCGCTGACGCCGGCGCTGGCGCATTATCTCGCTTCACTTGGCATCCGTGCTATCGTGACACACTTCACGGCATCGCCTGATGTACTGGCCGGTCCAGCCGGCGAACATGTTAGATCGGTTCTGGGCGAAGCAGGTATTGGCATTGTGCAAGCCAGCGGCTACAACCCGTGCCTTGTTCATCCCGACGACGCGATTAGGGAGCCGGAGCTCAACCGGCTGCGGAGTGCATTCGGCGCCGCCCGCGTGCTTGGCGCTGAAATGATCATCACCGGCTGCGGGTCACACAGTCCGGCTTTCTCGTATGGGCCCTCGGCGGCGAACCATACTGAACCGACCCGAGCGCGTCTGGTGGATAGCTTACGGCGTGCAATCCCGTGGGCTGAGGATTCAGGTGTCATCCTGGCCCTGGAGTGCCATGTGCTCACGACGCTCGATACGCCGGAGCATATTCGCGAAGTGCTTGAAGCGGTCGACTCTCCTTGGGTACGCGCCAACTTTGATCCGGTTAACTTGATTGGCGACCTCACTACGCTCTACGACAACGGCGCGGCAATGTCCAGGATGTGGCAGACGCTCGGCCCGTATTATGCGGCGAGCGCGCACATCAAAGATATCGCGGTGCTACCAGAGCTCGTATTGCATCTGGCCGAAGTGCCGCCGGGTGAAGGGTTGCTGGACTTCAAGGCTTTTTTTGACATCTGCCGCGGGCTTGGCGACGGCGCTACGCTGATTGTGGAACATCTTTCAGTCGAACAGGTGGGTCCCGCCTTCACCTTTGTCAAGGATGCCGCTCGACTGCATGGCGTGGAACTTGAGCCGAATGTAGGCTGAGCAGTATGGGGGCCAATGACGCGCCCGAAGCACCACGCCGCCGATGGCATGGTAAGAGGAGTCTGTATATGCACACGGAACTGAGCAACGTGCACCAACCGTCGTCCGCCGTCGTTACTGGGGCTGCGAAGGGCATCGGCGCCGCGATCGCCCGAAAGCTGGTTCAAGACGGCTTCCACGTGGTGGCCGTGGACCTTGACGCTATCGCCCTGGACACATTGGTGGCGTCGCTCAATGGCAATGCCACGAGTGTCGTCGGCGACGTGGGAGACTGGTCAACGCACGAGCGCGCGGCGGACGCCGCCGAGGCATATGCTCCCCTGCGCGGCTGGGTCAACAATGCAGGAATCGACATTGTCGGAGGCGCGCACGAAGTAACACCCGAGCATATTGAACGGGGACTGCGCGTACTGCAATTCGGCAGCATGTACGGCACCGCGATCGCTGTCCGCCGCATGTTGCCTGGCCAGGCTGGCTCGATCGTCAACATTTCGTCGATTCAAGGCATCAAGGCGTTTCCGCGTTACTTCACCTACCAGGCCGCGAAGGCCGCGGTGGCAATGATCAGCAAAGGCGTCGCGGTGGATTACGGTCCGTGCGGCATCCGCTGTAACGCCGTGCTGCCCGGGTCCATCGAGACGCCCATGCTGGACCAAACCTTACCGCGCGGAATGTCCCGGGAGGATGCGATTCGCGAGCAAGGCAAGCTCGCGCCTCTGGGTCGTATCGGACAGCCAGAGGAGATAGCCAACGTGGTTGCCTTCCTGCTGTCAGATGCATCCTCCTTTATCAACGGCGCGGAGATCGTCGCCGATGGCGGAGCCTCCGCGCGCTGCTTCGCGTACCCGACGCCGGCAGAGATAGCGCCCTTCACGAGGAGTTGACGCGCATCCGTACCTTTAATTCGCGTTCAAAGCCGAAGATAATCTCTTCTTGCTGAGTCGCGCGATGAATGGACAGTTATCCCGAGACGACGGGCCGACCTTCCG
>JAQBPC010000480.1 GCA_028287725.1 Chloroflexota bacterium
TGCCCCAATACTATTGGATCAAGGCGTAACCACCCGGCAGGTGGGCGGGGAGACGGAATTCTACGCGTCTGTCTCCCCGCTCAACACCCGGCAGTGTCACTGGCATGCGCGCGACAAAATCGTTGGAGGATGTTTCAATGGCAGGTCCTGGCTTGCGGGTAGGTATGATCGGCTGTGGCGATGTTGGTGAGCGATCGGCAACGGGCCTTCGCGATGCCGACCACACTGAGCTCGCGGGCGTCGTCGACATCGATAAAGTTGTCGCACGCACCCTGGGCGAGGCCTACAACGTACCGTGGAGTCGCGACCCGGCCGAGCTTCTTGCCCGCTCGGACGTCGACGCCGTGTATGTCGCGGTGCCCAATCATCTGTTGTCCTCAATCGTGATCCAGGCCGCTCAGGCCGGAAAACACGTGCTTTGCGAGAAGCCGATGGCGACCTCCCTCGCCGATGCCGATCGCATGCTCGCGGCCTGCTCGGAGGCGCATGTTTCACTTGGCGTCGCATTCGAGGCCCAAGTCACTCCGGAGCTACAACGTTTACACCGGATTATCGCGGCCGGCGGTATCGGCAATATCATTGGTACCAGGATAATCGCGATGCTGGACAAGCCCGACACCTACTGGGCATATGGCTATGACCATCGCACCGCCACGAATTGGCGCTCTTCGAAGTCCAAGGCGGGCGGCGGCATGCTGATTACCACACACATCCACGATATAAACACCGTACGCTACCTGACTGGCCTTGAGGCCAGGCGCATCTATGTCGAGTATGGAACCTTCGTCACACAAGTTGAGGTCGAAGACCTGGCGTTCGCCACCATCCGCTATGACAACGGCGCCGTCGGCTTGATCGAGGGAAGCTCGTGTATCAAGGGCAACGGCATGGATCGCGACGTCGCAAATTATATCTACGGCAGCGAGGGCCAGGTCCGCCTGGCAGACACCTTGAGTATCTATACGACACGGGAGGTCGACGGACTGTCGCCAGGTATCTGGCACGAGATTGGCAAGCCACCCGACTCCTTAGCGGTGGGTCGGGTTCGGGTGATGGATGGGTTTGGATCGGCAGTATTGGAAGGCAGGCCCCTGCCCGTGAGTGGGCGCGATGGTCGGGCCGCCCTGGCAGTTGCGCTTACGGCTTATCAGGCCGGCGCGCAGGGAATACCCGTGGATGTTGACATGGGACAAACGTATTAACTGAAAGGAGACCGGTCGAGCATGGGACGAGCCTTTTTCGATAGCGACGCCGATTTGTCGTTGCTGGCCGGTCACACTGTGGGCATTTTGGGATACGGCAATCAAGGGCGCTCTCAGGCGCTTAACCTGCGTGACAGCGGGGTTTCCGTGATTGTCGGAAATCAGCGCGATGCGTCGTTCGATCACGCGGTGGCGGACGGCTTTGACGTATTTGAGCTGGGCGACATCGCCAAACATGCCGACGTTCTGGCGCTGCTCATCCCTGATGAGGCCATGCCGGGAATCTTCCGTGAGCTGGTGGCCCCGCACTTGCAGGATAATGCCGTGCTCATCTTTGCTAGCGGCTACAACCTCTATTACGAGGCAATCTCGCCGCCGCCGACTGTCGATGTCGTTATGGTTGCGCCGCGGATGATCGGCACAGGCGTGCGCGAAACCTATCAACGTGGTGAGGGCTTCCCGAGCTTGCTCTCGGTAGAGCAAGACCACTCAGGCCGTGCTCTCGACATGGCGCTCGCGTATGCAAAGGGCATTGGATCCACGCGTGCCGGCGTGTTTCTTTCCAGCGCGGAAGAGGAGACCGTCTGCGACTTGCTCAACGAGCATATTGGCTACGTCTATGAGTTGCGACGGGCCTACGAAGTGCTCACGGAGGCTGGATACAGCCCCGAGGCCGCGCTGCTGGAGTTCTATGTATCGGGCGAGGAAATGGAGCTGGCCCGCGCCCACGCATACATGGGACTCTTTCACCAGCTAACCTTGCATTCCCAGACGAGCCAGTACGGCCAGTTGGTGGTGGGGAAGGCGTCCTCGGAACACGATCAGGCGGAGAAGCAACGCTTGCGCGGGTTGGTTGAGAACATTCGAAGTGGGAGATTTGCCAAGGATTGGGCAACCGAGCAGCAAGCAGGTCTACCGACCTTCCGCCGCGCCCAGCGGGACGGGCTATCGCACCCAATGATCGCGGAAGAGGGAAAGTTATTCACGGTGCTTAAGCGACGTCAGGGCGACGCTGAGTTCGGAAGTTAGGCGGCGGCAAGCACTACGCAACCTCGAGTGACAGGCTGGGGGAGATGTTGGAACGCGAACGCATACAACCCGTGAATCTTCTCGAATATGAGGAAGCTGCGCGGGCCATGCTACCGCCCGAGATCTTTGATATCGTGGCTAGTGGCGCGGAAGACCTGGTAACGCTACGCGCAAACCGCGCCGCGTTCGACCAGTGGCGATTGCTGCCCCGGATGTGGAGAGGCCATACGCGCGTTGACCTGACCACGACTGTCGTTGGCCAGGAGATCGCGATGCCAATCATGTTGGCGCCGGTCTCCACGCAGAGGCTGTTGCATGACCAGGGTGAGCTGGCTAGCGCGGCGGCGGCTCGACGCGCTGGCACAATATTTACGCTCGGCGCGTGTGCGTCTACTACTATCGAAGATGTGGCGGCCGTGGCAGGTCCCTGGTGGTTTCAACTCTATCTCTTTCGCGATCGCGAGATCTCTCGTGACATGGTCCAGCGCGCAGCCGCACGCGGTGCCTCCGCCCTCGTCATTACCATCGACTCACCTACCCTGGGCCGCCACGAAGCCGTTGAACGAAACCGGGTCAACTGGCCGGAATCCGCGACCACGTTCGCCAATGTTGTCCCGGGAGCAATGGCTGGAGCCGTGCATGATCCCGCCCAAAACTGGAACGACCTGGAGTGGGTGGCCACGCTGACATCATTGCCGATAATCCTGAAAGGCGTCTTGGATCCTGATGACGCGCGCATAGCGTTTGATTTCGGCGCGCGCGCGATTGTCGTCTCGAACCATGGCGGCCGCCAGCTCGACAGCGCGATTGCTTCGCTCGATGCCCTACCTGCCGTCGTTGAGGCTACCGCCGGGCGAGGCGAGGTCTTGATCGATGGCGGATTTCGGCGGGGAACAGACGTGCTCAAGGCACTGGCGCTCGGGGCGCGCGCCGTTATGCTGGGGCGGCCGTTCCTCTGGGGCTTGGCAGTCGGAGGCGAGGATGGTGTGCTCTCCGTGCTCGAAATGCTGCGTGACGAGGTCGCGCGTGACATGATGCTCGGTGGTCGCGGCAGCATGACGGAAGTCGACCGCTCATTTATTGTGCCAACCGGCCCGCTCGGATCGCGAATATGAACGAGCGACCGATTGGCAAATCCGAGCGGCACCCGTCCGGTATGAGCAACCCGTGACGCCGGCGACGCACGAAGCACTTCGCTTCATCGATGCGCACGCATCCGACCTCATAGACTTCGTGCGGGCCCTCGTCGCCACACCCAGCATCACGATTGAGATGGGCGAGCGCGCCGTTGCCGACGTCGTTATGAACCAAACGCGGGCGTTGGGAATCGCCGCTCCCGAGGTACTTTGTGCGCGTGAGGATCATCCCAACCTGATCTATCGCGCGGAGGGATCGGCCGGCGGGCCCACGCTGATCTTGAATGGCCACCTCGACACGCAGCCGGTCGGCGATGGAGCCACGTGGACGCATGATCCGTTTGCTGGACATATCGAAGGAAACAGGCTGTATGGGCTTGGCTCGACCGATATGAAGGGTGCCGTCGCAGCGATGATCTATGCACAGGCGGCACTCGTCCGCGCTGGCGCGTTGCCCCGTGGAACGCTGGTACTTGCGTTGGTAGCAAACGAAGAGGACGGCGGTGCCTTCGGCGCGAACTGGCTCGCGCGTCAGGGCATGTTGCGCGGTGACGCGTGCGTGGTCGCCGAGCCGTCGGGTGTGCGTCACGAGTGGGAGGCACTATACAACGCGCAGTGCGGGCAATCCGCCGTGTGGGTTCAGGTTCTGGGGCAGCAGATGCACAGCGGCATTGCGCGCGTCTTCGGCGCCACCAACGC
>JAQBPC010000130.1 GCA_028287725.1 Chloroflexota bacterium
ATCGTCATCCGCGAGAGCGGCGAGCAAACCGGCGGCCGGCTGCTGTCCTTTGACCTCTTTCTGCCACCCCGCGCTCACGTTCCTGCCCGTCATGTCCATCCGACCCAGGAAGAGCGCTTTACCATAATGGAAGGCCGCATGCGTTTCCGCCTCGGCCGCTTTGGGCTCCGTACCATTGTGGCAAATCCGGGCGACACGGTGATCGTGCCGCCGGGCACAGCCCATTGGTTCGGCAACGCCGGCGCGGGCGTCACGCACGCGCTCGTGGAGGCACGGCCGGCCCTGCGCACGGAAGAAATGTTTGAAAGTGCCGCGGCCATGAGCGTGGCACGATACGTCCCCGGCACCAAGATGCCTCGGCTCTCTGAGCTGGCGCGTTTCTTGATTGAATTCCAGCGGGAGCTGGCCGTGCCCGACCTGCCCCCTTTTCTGGTCAGGGCCGTGCTGGCTCCGCTAGCCTGGCTGGGGCGGCGCGGTCGTAACACCACGGCTGGATCGGCGGAATGATGCTGCCGCTACTCGTTCAGGCGCGTCCTGGGGCGAGCAACGTCCGGAACAAAACCCGATCGGCCTGCGCTGCGCAGATGGCCCGCTGGTGGAACCTGCATGCAGGTAGCTCGCCTGTGGACTGCACGCTGAAGGAAGGCCGGCATGAGTAACGCGGGACAAGCTGAACGATCTCCGGGGACGATCCGGCGCCTCGCAGTCCTGGGCGCCGCTGCCGCGAGCATGTTGGCATTGCCCATCGCCTCGGAGGTCCGGGTCACGCGCGCCACGCGTCCACTGACGGATCGCTGGCAGCACCTGCCCGTCGAGCCGCGTCGCTCCACGATGCTCGGCATCAGCTTTCGTCCGCTGCAAGCCGAGGCGCTGGGATTGGATGCACGCGCGACGTTACGGACGCTGCTCAACTATCCCTTTCCGCGCATCCGCTTGGGGGCCTATTGGAAGCGCCTGGAACCGGAGCCGGGCCGCTTTTGCCCCGACGAGCTTGACTGGCAGGTCGATGCCGCCGAACGCGAAGGCAAGCAGATTATCCTCTGCGTGGGTGCCTTGAAGACGTTCGGCTATCCCGAGTTCTTCGTGCCTGCACACCAGCTGCCACATCCCTTCCGCGAAGGCGCGCTCGTCGAACCAGCCGCGCATGAGGCGCTGCTCGACGCCGCGACCGCGTTCGTCAGGCGCATCGTGGAGCGGTACAGGGATCGGCAGGCCATTGTCGCCTGGCAAGTCGAGCACGAAGCGGTCGACCCGCTCGGCATGGAGCATTCGTGGCGTCTGGCTGCCGCCTTTGTCCGGCAGGAAGTGGAGGCGGTCCGAGCAGCTGACCCGACCAGGCCGATCATGATGAACGGCTTCTTGCCCACTTCAGTGCCGGTGCGCCTGCAGCAGTGGTGGCGTACCCGCGATCAGGGCGACTCGTTGTCCGTCGCACAGCAGTTGGCCGACATCGTCGGCATCGACTACTACCCGCGCCATGCATTGCTCAGCGTCGGAGCAGCAACGCTGTACCTGGACGGCAGCAGGAGTCCCTGGCAGCAACGGCGGCAAAAGCAGTTGTTCGAGTGGGCGCAACGGCACGGACGGCGGCTGATGATCTCCGAGGGACAAGCAGAGCCATGGGAGGCGGTGACGTCCCCGCCCAATCCCCATGCGCGTGGCATGTATAGCTGCCTGCCGGAGCAGGTGATCGAGAATTACAACCAGTGCATGCGCTGGGCTACACATGAGCGTACCGGCCTGGACGCGTATCTGTTTTGGGGCGCGGAGTACTGGGTGTTGCGCCAGCGCTGTGGAGACGCGCGCTACCTGCAAGCGTTTGCCCGCGTCCTCGAACAAGCGTGAGGCGCGGGCCCGATTTGCTTGACGACGGGCGCCTCGTCAAACGGTGTCGTCGCGCGCTATGGGACGCCGTCGACGCTGGCGGCTTTGCAGAAGACGCGGGCGAATTCCTCTTGAAGATGAACGGCCCGCGATTCCTGGGCTGTAAAGCTTGTTACAGTCCGAGATCTGTCCCAGTCCCCCTGACATAGGGCTGTCACACGACCCTGCGATAGTGGGTACAGGCTCGTGATGCGTCCTGGATGCAGGCGGCACGGGCTGTGAAAGGACGAAGATCGATGTTTCAGGGACTTCAGTTCGTGATACTCCATGTGCCCGACCTGGCCGCCGCTCGCGGCTTCTACACCGAGAGGTTGGGCTTCGAGGTCGAGGCGGAGCAGCCAGGGTTCATCCAGTTCCGCACGCCGGGCTCGGGCGCCACCTTCGCCATCAGCCAGGACGATGGGTCGCGCGAGCGGAAAGAGGCTTGGTGGTTCGTAGATGATGCGGACGCCACGCACGCGGCGCTCAAGGCAAAGGGAGTGGAGATCGTCACCCCGCCGCACGACGAGCCATTCGGCCGTGCGCTGGCGATCAAAGACCCCTCCGGGGCAAACCTCTATCTGTTGCAACTGCCCCGGCAAGCCTGAGACTTGCAGGCCGCCGGTACTAGCGCGGTACCCCACGACGCCGGCAGGGTACCGCGTCGTCGGGGTGGTGGGTGGAGGACGGTCATTTCAGCTACCCGCCACACGAGGATGCGGCGCCGCGACCTCGACCTGTGCGCTGCCAGGTCAGCGTATATGGCCCCAGGCTCGATTTCC
>JAQBPC010000560.1 GCA_028287725.1 Chloroflexota bacterium
ATTGGCCCGAGGCTTAGCGCGAGACGGTGAAGCTAAACGATCGATGTGGGTCGACGTCTGGATGGTCGAAGAGGATAAGTACGTCGCCGATCAAAGTCCACAGCTGCGCGCGAACCTCACTTACGACGGAAGCCGGGGCCTTCGAGGCGACTGACACTGCTCCCGGCCGGCTCGTTCCCCAAGCCGCTTGCCTACACGCCGTGCTCCGTGCGCAAGCGTGAGAACTCAGTCTCGAATCGTGCGCGGAGCGCCGAACGTTCAGCTTCCGGCAATAGCGTGGCATCGACGCCGTTCAGCACCAGGCGCTCGACGTCGCCGGCGGTGAAGCCAAAAGCCCGCGCCGCATCGAGATATTCGCGGGTCAGGGAGGTATTGAACATCGGCGGATCGTCGGAATTCAGCGTGACGTAGAGGCCTTCGTCGAGCAGCCTCGGCAAGGGGTGATCCGCCAGGCTGGTCGCCACACCGATGCACACATTACTGATCGGGCATACCTCGAGCGGAGTTTGCCGCGCACGCAGCTCTGCGACAAGTGCCGGATCTTCAATACAGCGGACGCCGTGGCCAATCCGGTCTGCCTGTAGCGCCTCCAAGGCACCCCAAATGCTGGCGGGCCCGGCCGTCTCACCGGCATGAGGTACGCTTGGGAGGCCAGCGGCGCGGGCCCGCGCGAAGGCCCTCTGATGTTTCTCCGGTGGATGGCCCACTTCGTAGCCGCCCAGACCAAGCGCGACGACTCCGGCGCCCATCGCCTCAATTGCCCAATCGGCGACGACAAGGCCCTCCTCCGGGCTTGTCTCGCGCGCGATGTCTATTACCCAGCCAACCCGTGTATCCAGTGCTTGTGCCGCCCAAACTGCTGCCCTGTTCAGTGCGGCAAGCGAGTCTCTAAACGGGATGTGGTTCAAGACAAAATGCGTGTAGGCGGTAAAGGTTACCTCGCTGTAGGCGATCCCCTGTGCAGCCTGGCCTGCGAGGAACTCGCGCGCAATCAGCTCGATGTCATCCGCGGTCTTTATGCATTTGGAAATCGCGACATACACTTCGACAAAGTGCGGGAAACCCGTGAAGGTATACCACTCCTGCAACCCCTCCGGGGTAGTAGCCGGCAACTGGATGCCGTGTCTATCGGCAAGCGCCAACAGTGTGCTGGGACCGATAGCACCTTCGAGATGTACGTGCAGCTCAACCTTTGGCATGACTCGAATAAGCGACTCCAATGACACAACGAACCCTTTCAACTGACTGATGAGCCTGATTCAGGCTCTGCCCGCGCAGCCCTATCAGTCTAACGGTTGGCGGGGACAGCGCATGTCATACCTTTCCGATATGCCACGACGGCAAAGGTAATTGGGGGAGTGCGACGCTCGTATGCTATTCTGACGCTGAAAGACTGTCCTAAAACATCGAGCGCACTCCTGTACGCAGCGCCGAAACCCCCTGCATAGATGGAAACCCTGAGACCCTGACGCAGCGGGCGCCGGCACCCGTGGGCCGGTGGCTGGCGCGCCATTTTGAGACCGGAGCAACTGATGAAAGCAATCCGAATTCATGAGACCGGCGGCCCTGAGGTGTTGCGGCTCGAAGAAGTCGAGACGCCGGAGCCACTCGAGGGACAGGTGCGTATTAAAGTCGCGGCCGCGGGTGTCAATTACGCCGATATCGCGCAGCGGAATGGCGCATACCTCACTCCCACGAAGCTTCCTACCATCCTGGGAGTTGAGGTTGCGGGCATGGTTGACGCCCACGGACCCGGCGTTTCCTCACCTCCCATCGGCACGCGCGTCGCGGCGATGGTCGCCCGCGGCTATGCCGAATACGTACTCACGCAGCCAGGTGGTCTGATTCCGCTGCCGGATGAACTGGACTTTGTGCGCGCGGCCGCGCTGCCGGTGCAAGGCATCACCGCATATCAGCTGGTCCGCGATTCTGCCCAATTGCAGCCAGGTGAAAGCGTATTGGTACACGCCGCGGCCGGCGGCGTCGGCACCATGGCGGTACAGATCGCCAAGTTGATGGGCGCCGGTACAGTTATCGGCACGGCAGGCTCCTCCGCCAAGCTCGAGCTCGCGAGACGTCTCGGTGCGGACGTCGTTGTGAACTACCGCGAAGAAGATTGGGTTGACCAGGTGCGCGCGGCTACCGGAAACGAGGGCGTGGACGTGATCCTGGAGATGGTCGGTGGCGACATCGCAGAGCAGAGTCTCAATCTCGTGACTGAGTTCACCGGACGCATGGTGATCTTTGGCGCTGCCGGCGGCGAACCGGCGAGGATATCCAGCGCCAAACTAATGCAGCGAAATATCGCGGTTATCGGCTACTGGCTCGCGCCGAATCTGGGGCGCACCGATCGCATTGCTCAGGCCACGAATGATCTATTCAAGTACCTTGCAGCGGGGCAGCTTGAGATCATCGTTGGGCAGACCTATCCGCTCGCCCATGTCGCGGAGGCGCACCGCGCTCTGTCGGATCGCAGCACGACCGGGAAGGTCGTCTTAACTGTCTGAGTGCTCAAGCTACTCGAACCAATCCAGTCCCGAGCTTGAGGTTCCACACGGCTTGATGTACGGCAACATCAGCGTCTATGGGTCTCAGCACACAGGTAAAGCGAGGACCACGGCGTGCGTTCCGTGATCCTCGCTCATAATGATGCAATCCAGCGCCGGC
>JAQBPC010000139.1 GCA_028287725.1 Chloroflexota bacterium
ATATTACGCGCGTGTACATGCAACGTTATCGTGGTTACGCCGGGGTTTACGAGTGGGTCGGGATGGAAGACCATGTGCGTCGTGGCGCCTGGTCGAAGCGTAACCGAGGCCGGACTCACCAGCCCGCCATGTTTCTGGAACGCCGCCAGGGTGATGCGCCCTTTGAACGGCATGTTGATATAGTGCCGCACGTCATGCTTGTCACGTCGTGGCGCCTGACTTACTACCGCGGTCCAGAGGCCGGGTGCTGGGTGCGCGGCAGTGGTGCTGGCAAAGCCCGACACCGCAAACGTCGTAAAGGACGCTTCCGGCAAACTAGACTGCTCAACGTTGACCATATTGCCGTTCGGGTCATACAGCACAACCTGCATGACGACATTCTGTGCGGTTTGGCCAGGTAACGGCACATTCCGCTGGCTATCGAAGTTTATGGCCGCGGTCAGCTGGTTCGTACCCTTCGGCACCATGAAATGATAGGGCACTTGATTATCGGCGACGGCGGTGCCGCCAAAGCCAAGCGTCTTCGTCTGCCGCAGCACCTGCGGATCCATGGTTATGCGCTCTGGTGTCGAGCCTGAATTGGTGATCGTGATAGGTTGGCTCACTGTTTGCCCGGGCAAACCGCTCAGTGTACCGGCGGCAGATAGCAACACCGAGGGTCCTTTGTGAGTCACCGTTTGCACGGCGCGCAACGCATTCACTCGTCCGGCGCCCTGATCCTGAGCCGAGTAGCCCAAATCGTCGGCACTGCTCGTCAAGACCTGCTTCAGGAATGCCGGCGTGGGACTCTTGCCGCCGTGTGTTTCCCGGTACGCATTAATTGTCATCGCGACCACTGCCGCTGTGACAGGCGCAGCCATACTGGTGCCGCTGAACGCGCCAATGGTGTATGGAGGCGTGGTTGGCCCATCCGCACTACGTGTGTGGGGGAAGGTTGCCCATGAGCCCTCGCCGGGGGCATACAGGTCCGGCCGTGCCCGGCCATCGGGGGTTGGGCCTCGGGACGAAAAGGCAGCTATGTTGTCCGAGCCAAATGCCCCGTATCGCGCGTACAGGCCCGTCTCGGCGTATTGCCGATAATCCGTCGACGCGCCAACCGAGATCACGTCCGGCAGGTTGGCAGGCATGCCGGAGCTCGCGGCACCAGGGCCCGCGTTCCCGTTGGACACCACCACTGTGACCCCGTGCTGGACGGCCTGCTCATCGGCAAGAGCAATGACATCCGACCCACTATAGAACAGTGCCGGGTAGCCCCACGACTCGCTGATGATGTCCGCGTGATTCTGCACCGCCCACTGAATCGCGCGGACCCAGTCGCTGGTACTTGTGTTGGCGCGCGAGTCGAAGATCTTGGCTGCCATCAGCTTTACGCCGGGCGCCACACCGGTGAAGGTAAAGTAGGTGTGATCGTTGAACCGTTGGCCCGGCTTCGGTGGTGGATACACCCGATTCTGGTACGTGTCGGACGCACTGTAAACGGTCTTCCCTTGCGCGGCTATGGTTCCCGCGCAGGCCGTGCCATGGCCAATCGTATCCGTGAGATCGGTGTTCGTGAAGTCTTTATAGAGCGGTTTGCCATCCGCACCTTTTAGCATCACCCCCTGCAAGTCAGGGTGGCTGAGGTCTATGCCTGAATCAATGACGGCAACCCGCACGTCGCGCCCGCTGTAGATCTTTTGGGCGGCGTCGGCATGGATGATGCCGAGCGTGTCCGGTTCGCTGATCACGGGCTGGCCCGGTGGCACTTGCACCTGCTGCTTCATATTTGCGTGCGCAACCTGGGCCTGCAGGGTCGCGAGATTGGGGATCGGCATTGGCTGCAACACCTGGTCAGGCTGCACCTCGAGTAGCCGTGTGTCATAGCGCAACGAGGCGAGCGTCTGCCGGTTTACGTTCGCCGAGATGCCATTGACCAGGCCGAGCGACGCTACGTTGGTCGCGCCATGCGCACGTAACGACTGCATCACGCCGTCGGCGGAACTGCTCGCGCCCGGTCGCAGCAGGAGAATCATGGGAACTGGTCGGGCAGCAGCCTGAGCCAGCAGTGCTTGGGAGAATCCACGTACCTCTACGTGTCCAGCGGTCGGCGAAGCGCCTGCGTGTTGAATTGGGGTCCAGACTGTGCGCAAGGTAGGCATCGCCGACAAGGTTAGGCCGGCGACGACGCCTGCTCTGACCAATAGTCGCGGGCTGATTTGCATGGGAGGGCCTCATTCCTTCAGCATCTCGGACCGCCCAAGGACGAACTCGAGCGGTTTGGCGTCAGGCGGCGTACTCGTCTAACGCGTGTAGTGACCGTGGTCTACATATACGTCCGGCCAGTCAGGCGATGGGTACCTCCCGTGCAGGGGTAGTCAGCTCGATGAATATGTCCTCTAGTCGCTGATTTCCGAGCGTCGATAGCTGTCGAAGCTCCGGAATCGTGCCGGTAGCGATAGCACGCCCATAGTGGATTATGGCGACGGCATCGCAGATATTTTCGGCAATCTCCAGGATGTGAGTGGAAAAGAGGACAGTGGCGCCGTTTCTCGCGCGCTCCGCCAGGATGTCCTTCAGAAGTCGAGCGGTACCGGGGTCCAAACCAACCGTCGGCTCGTCGAGAAAGAGGTTCGACGGCGAATGGACCAGCGCGGCAATCAAGGCTATCTTCTGGCGCATGCCGTGTGAGAAGCTGCCAATCAGCTGATGTTGATCGCCGCTGATCGAGAACGTCTCAAGCAATTCGTCGATTAGCTTCCGGCGAACGCCTATCGGGATATCGAAGAGGCCGCAGGTAAACTCGAGGTACTCGCGGCCGGTGAGCTTTTCATACAAGTACGGCTCATCCGGCACATACCCGAGGCACCGCTTCGCCGCCACCGGATCTTGAACAATATCGTGACCATCGATCAGTACCGTGCCAACCGTTGGCCGGAGCAGACCGACCATCATTTGTATTGTGGTTGTCTTGCCTGCCCCATTTGGTCCGAGAAATCCGTAGACCATACCCGCGGGAATCTCAAGATTCAGGTCACGGATAGCCCATTTTGGTCCATATTGCTTCCCCAAACCACGGCACTCGATCATAGCTCAACCCCGCTCTTGCTAGGTATACGTGCGCGTGGTCCCTATCGGCTCACAAACAGTGGAGCTGATACAGGGTCTGCCCGTTCTTGATGACAGTCGTATATTGGTACCGACCGCCATTACAGTATGCACCGTTAGCAGGAGGCGTTGTAGTGGTTGTCGTGGTCCCGGAAGTACTACTGCCTTTCAGGCTACCGCCATATACATCTTGCGACGGATTGTCGAAGGTGGTAGGCACCGTGCCGGCGGCAAAAATATCGGTCACGCCGTTGCCGTTCACGGATAGCCCGGGCAAGCTGCCAGTCGGCGCGTAGCGCGACACGGTGGCCGTGACGATCCCAGTCGGCTGGATGAATTGCAGTGGCGTGGAATTCTGCAGCACGGTGTACATGAAATTATGCCAGGCCGGCGCGGCGCCGCTGATACCGGTCGAACCGGGCATGGAAGTGTTATTTGGATTACCCACCCACACGCCGGTCACCAGGTCGGGCGTATAACCGAGGGTCAAGTTGTCCTTGAAGTCGCTGGTGGTACCGGTTTTGCTGGCAACAGGGCGGTCGGGCAGGCCCAGGTAACTATAGGCGAATGAGCCGAAGGCAGGAACTTTGGCTGCTGTATCACTCAGGATGTTGGTGATCATGTAGGCAAACTGCGGCGCGATCACCTGCTCGCCTTTCGGCGTTTTGTACTTCCAGAACAGTGTCTTGCTGCCGTCGGCATTGCGGCGGTAGATGGCCAGAATCGGCATGTATGGCCGATAGATGCCGTTGTTGGCAAACACTGCATACGCGTTTACCTCATCAAGCAAGCTGCCGGGGTCCGTACCTAGGGTCATGGCCAGACCCAGGTTCTTGGGATTCTGCTCTTTCAGGTGATAGCCCATGATGTTGGCGGTGTGCAATACCTTCTTGATGCCATCGGGCCCAAGCGCGTAGAGCGTCTTCACCGCGGGCACATTATAGGAGTTGGCCAGGGCCTGGCGAATGGTAACAAGCCCGTGATACGACAAATCGTAGTTGTGTGGAACGTAGTTGCCACCGGGGCCAAAGTCCGGGAAACTGACGTACGCATCGTTAATCGTCTCGCCCGGGAAGTGCCCGTTCGCAAACGCCGTCACGTACATGAACGGCTTGAACGAGGATCCCGGCTGCCTGTATTGCCAGGCCATGTCGTACTGGGCTCCGTTGATGTTGGAGTGATAACCCACGCCACCGACGTAGGCCCGGATCTCGTTGCTCCGCGGGTCGATCGCCACCAGGGCCCCGTCGGTCATGTTCACCGCGCTGTTGTTGGCGACCTGCGTACTCACGATGTTCTGCGCGGTGGCCTCCCAATCCGGATCCAGCGTCGTCTGGAATACGAAGCCGCGGTAAATATCGTCCGGGTGTTGCAGATCGGGAATGCCGAATGCCTGAAGGTTCGAAGCATTACTGAGGTAGTGCTTCACGAGCCAGTCGACGAAGTAGGACTCGTTCGTATTGCTCGCATTATGGGTTACCAGGCTCTTGAAGACAAAGTGCAGCGGCTCGCGCACGGCCGCATCATATTGCGCCTTGGTAATGTGCTGGTCGGTCAGCATGCGCTTCAGCACCACATGCTGGCGGGCGATCGCCAGGTCCTTATGGTAGAGGGGGTCGTAATCGCTCGGCGCCTGTGGTAAGCCGGCAATCAGGGCGCATTGCGCGAGGTCCAGCTTGGAAACAGTCTTACCGAAAAAGTACTCCGACGCGGCCTCTACGCCGTTGATGTCGCCGTTGTACGTCCCATATGGGACCGTGTTCAGGTACATCTGCAAGATTGCGTCCTTCCGGCACCGGAGGCTGCACTTCTTGATGTCGCGCGTCACGCCAATGGACACCATGATTTCCTGAAGCTTTTTCTGTATAGCGCTCTGATCCAGCGTGCGCGAGCTCGAGTTGGCGCCAAACAGCGCGAGCTTAACCAGCTGTTCGGTTAAAGTCGAAGCGCCCTGCAGGCCGCCGGTGTGCGTGAGGTCGATTTTCGCGGCACTCAGAATACGCACAGGGTCGATTCCCGCGTCGCTATAGAATGTGCGGTTTTCGGTGTCGATCGTGGCCCAGATCAGGTTTTGGGGAATATTCTTCAGGGAGGTTATCACGCGGGTGCCGAGCTTCGGGTTGACCAGCTCCTGCAAGAGGAAACCCTTGCGATCCTGAATCACGCTGACGGAGACCGGTTGCGCTTCATAGGCGGCGAGCGCCTGCATCCCGTCCGGCACTACCGAATTGTAGTAGCGGTACCCCGCGACTCCGATCGTCGTCAACACCGCCGCTACTACCAGGAAGATCGTGAACAACGTGAATGCTGCTGAGACTACAACTACCAGCGGCGCCTTCGACCGCTTCTTTTTGGGACGCTTCGAGACGCGGCTGATCTTTGTAGTGCGCTTCATACCACTCCGGGAAGCTGCATAGCGGGTCAGTTAACAGGGTATAAACTCACCGAATTGTAGCATGCGACCAGGTACACGCCAACGAAACCGACTCGTAACTCCCATGTGTTCCGTCACCAACTTGCATACGGATGCGGTTACGGCGAGATTACGTTGCCCGTATCCTCGTGTCACAAAAGGTGCAAAAACGTGCTACACCTCAACGCCGGGTGGCCCAGATCCGGCGAATGCCAGCAGGCAATAAACGCTTTAGGACGTGATGACACTGTCCTCGGGCAGAATACCCAGGAGATAGCCGCTGCCGCGGATCGTATGGAGCAGCTTCGGCTGAAAATCTTCATCTATCTTGCGTCGCAGGCGACGAATGTAGACATCGATGATATTGGACAGGCTATCGAATTCGTCGTCCCACACGTGTTCGCTAATCATCGTACGCGTGAGGACCTGGTCAGGATTGCGGATGAAGTACTCGAGCATGGCGTACTCCTTGCTCGTCAACTCGATTGGCGTGTTGCCGCGCGTCACGCGATGTGAGCTGGTGTCCACTACCAGATCCGCTAACTGCAGCTTTGGCGTCTTGACCGTGGTATCGCGCCGCAGGAGGGCACGGACGCGCGCGAGCAGCTCATCCATGAAGAACGGCTTGACGAGGTAGTCGTCCGCACCGCTGTCGAGCCCTTGCACGCGGTCCTCTAGCGTGTCGCGGGCAGTCAGCATCAGGATTGGTGTGGTGATTCCTTGCTCGCGCAGCCCGCGGCAGAGCACGATGCCGTTCTTTTTCGGCAGCATCAGGTCGAGTACGATCAGGTCATAGCTGTTGACGAGCGCCAGCTCCTCGCCTTCGTCGCCGTCGAAGGCGGCATCGACCGCATACGCTTCCTCTCGAAGCGCCTGGCAGACAGTGCGATTAATCTTCTGCTCGTCCTCAATGACCAATACCCGCATTGTTCGTACCTCCCTACGATTCGCCCAGATATTCCTTAATCGCCAGCGCTGTTTTAGGTCCTATCCCCGGAAGCTCGGCGATGTCGTCCACATTGGCCTTTCGCAATGCGCCCACACTGCCAAAATGGCGGATGAGGTCGCGTTTCCTGCGGGCGCCGACACCAGGCACACTGTCGAGACTTGATTCCAGGCTCCGCTTGCCGCGTACAGCACGATGATAGGTGATCGCGAAGCGGTGCGCCTCATCCCTGATTCGCTGCACAAGAAAGAGCGCCTGTGACGTGGGCGGTAACAGAATTGGGTCCGAACGTCCCGGCAAGAACAGCTCCTCGCGTTGCTTGGCGAGGCTCACGATCGGTTGATCGACTATACCCAGCTGGTCCAACACCGCGAGTACGGCGTTCAGCTGCCCTTTTCCGCCGTCGATAATCATCAAATCGGGCCTTCGAGTCCATTCCGATTCGCCATTCTGTTCTGGCTGCGTCGCTCCTTCGACCTGCGTCTCAACTGACGGCTGCGCGGCCGCGCTCGATTCCTCGCTGTCCGCGCGTTTGAGCCGCCGCCGCACCATCTCGGCCAGGCTGGAAAAGTCGTCGGAACCTTCGACCGTCTTGATTCGGAAGCGACGGTACGCGGCGCTCTTGGGCTTTCCGTTCTCGAACACGACCATCGAACCAACGGTCGAAGTGCCTTGAATGTTCGAAATGTCATAGCACTCGATGCGCATCGGAAGGCGAGGAAGTTGAAGCGCGGCTTGGAGCTCGTCGAGCGCCTGTACCGCCTTCTGCACATCGGTCAAGGCCTTGTGTCGCCTGCCCTCCGCGGCCTGGCGCGCATTCTCCTGCGCCACCTCCACCAGGTCCACCTTATCGCCCCTGCGTGGGACAGTAACGTTCACCTTACGTCCGCGCTGCGTGGTGAGCAGCGCGCCGATTGCGTCGATATCCTCGGGCTCGGCAGGCAGCAGGATTTCCTCGGGGATCTCGGTTGTCGCTACGTAATACTGGCCCAGGAACGCGGCTAACACCGCGCCATCGTTCTGATCTGCCGTGCCCTGCAGAACGAATTGCTTGTGCCCGAGCATTCGTCCTTCACGCACGGCAATGAGCTCGACGCATGTTTCGTCTTCGGCGCGGGCCATGCCCACGATATCCTGGTCGTGTCCCCCGAGCACGGTGACGCGTTGTCGCTCAGTGACTTTTCGAACGTCTTAGAGATGATCGCGCAAGCGCGCCGAGCGCTCAAAATCGATCTCATCCGCTGCGGACTCCATGGCGCGCTGCAGTAGTGCGCTCACCTGATCGCTCTTCCCCAGGAGGAATAACGCTGCCTGGTCGATGATGTGCCCGTATTCCTCCTGCGAGATTGCATCGATGCATGGAGCAGTACAACGGTGGATGTGGTACTCGAGGCAGGGGCGGTTCTCTGGGCTCGCGACGGTCAGCGTTCGCTCCTGCGGCGGACCATTTTCCAGCCGCGCGCCGCGCCTCCGGCGCCCTTGCGGTCCCTTCCGCCGAGGTTCTTCCGCCGGCACTACAGGGCTTGCCGCGCCGTCTTCGGGCCGCGGCGGCTGAATGTTGAGCCGGCACGAGCGATACGGGAATAATCGCTTGAGCAGGTCGAGCGTGCGGTATACCGATTGTGAGCTGGTGTAGGGGCCGAAGTATCTGGCGCCGTCCTCGGAGCGATGTCGCACGGCTTCGATTCGTGGATAGGGCTCATTTGTGATCCTGATCGAGAGGAAGCTCTTATCGTCCCGCATCAGGATGTTGTATTTCGGCCGGTATTGCTTGATCAGGTTGAACTCGACGAGCAGCGCCGCGTTCTCACTGGGCAGGATTTGAAAGTCGATCTCGGCGATTCGCTGTACCAGGTGCGAGTTTTTCAGGCTCAGGCCGTTTGGATTCCGGAAGTAGGAGCGAACACGGTCACGCAAGCTGCGCGCCTTACCGACATACAGCACCGTACCGTGTTCATCCTTGAACAGGTAGCAGCCCGGCTGCGCGGGCAGCTTGGCAAGCGTCTCCTCTATCGCCGCGGAAAACCCGCCGGCCGGCGCCACTCCCACCCCTTCTTCATTCATCGTCCAGGCAACCTCAAACGCCGTTCCAACCTACCCTACATGACATAATGATACCATGAGACGGCGACCTCTGCCCTATCCCGGCCTGTGGCACATGGCGCTACAACCGGTCGGTGAACTGGCTAAAGAGCGTCGACCAGCATGCATGCGCGCCCCGCGTTCAAGCGTCCAGTCGATGGTCCTCTACCACAAGGTGTACCCACCGTCGATCACCAGGACGCTGCCTGTCATGAAGCGCGAGGCATCGGATGCCAGGTACACCAACGTTGGCCCCAGCTCCTCCGGCATGCCGTAGCGCTGCATCGGCGCATCC
Organism: Chloroflexota bacterium; assembly: GCA_028287725.1. Lineage (GTDB taxonomy): Bacteria > Chloroflexota > UBA5177 > JANWHV01 > JANWHV01 > JANWHV01. The sequence continues at coordinate 8,821 of JAQBPC010000139.1, forward strand.
TCGATCCAGTTTCGCCGGAACTCAGGGCGATCGACCGGCGCCATCAGGGTCTTGATATAGCCGGGCGCCATGGCATTGACGCGCACGTTGAAGGGCGCCCACTCCGCTGCCAGTGACTTCGTAAGCTGGTGAACGGCGGCCTTCGAGGCGTTGTAGGCAGGCTGCATCTGAGGCCGGTTTACGATGAATCCGGAAATGGACCCGATATTGATGATCGTGCCCGATCGTCGTTCCACCATCTGACGGCCGACAGCTTGGGCGCAGTGCCAGACGCCGTTGACATTCACGTCAAACACTTCGTTCCACTGCTCATCCGGCACTTCTAGCGCCGGCTTGTGATAGCAGACCCCGGCGTTGTTCACGAGGATGTCGATTGGACCGAGCTGGTTTGTTATCGTCTCGACCATTCGCTCTACCGATTCGGGCTTTGTCACATCCAGGTCCACGGTGATGGCCTTGCCGCCGCCGGCCTCAATGTCCCTCGCCACCTTCACACTCAGGTCATGCGTGCGCGCGCCAATCGCCACGTGCGCCCCTGCCTCCGCCAGCGCATGGGAGAATGCCTCGCCCAGTCCCATGTTCCCGCCGGTTACGATCGCTACTCTGCCGGTTAGCTCAAACGCTTGGAGCACACCCATGCCCGGTCCTCCATTTCGTGTCTCGGGACTTCACTTCGGTCGCACCGACGTTGCGATGGCTGCTCAGGGGATCAGCAGGGTCTTCAGATTGTCACCTCCGCGTGCGGCGTCCATAGCGGCAGCGAAGTCAACTAATGGGAACTCGGCGGTAATAAGGCTACGTACATCGATACTGCCATCGGCAATCGCCGCGATCGCCTTTGGATAGCAGTAGGGTCCGAGATGGCTGCCGTGAATGTTGAGCTCCTTCTGGTCCCCCACGATGTTCCAGTCGATGGTCGATTGCCCTGCCATCACGCTGAACGCCACGAGCGTGCCCAGTCTCCGGATCATCTCCAGACCCATTTGAGGCGCCGCAACGTTGCCCGTGGCCTCAATGAATACGTCGCAGCCGTATCCATTGGTTAGCCCTTTCACCCGGGCCACCGCGTTCTCTTCGAGTGGATTGATCGTCACATCCGCGCCGAAGCGCCGAGCGAGCTCAAGTCGATAATTTTTCGTGTCGACGGCGATCAATTGACCCGGATTGAAGCGCTTGGCGGCTTGCAGCATGCAAAGCCCGATGTTGCCGACGCCGGCCACGACCACCGTATCCCCGGGCCGGATCTCGCCGCGATCCACCGCGTGCATGGCACAGGCGAGTGGCTCGATATAGGCCGCTTCCCGCGCCGAGATCCGCGGATCGATAATGTGAATCCTGCTGTTGGCCGGGTAGATCATATACTCGGCCATGCCGCCTTCGGCAAGGCTGCGCTTGAAACCGAAGATGATGTGCGGTTCGCACATCCAGTATTGGCCGTTCTTGCAGAATCGACAGGCGTTGCAGGGGATTATTTGTTCGGCGACAACGTGATCACCCAGGGAGATGCCATGCCGCTCGCCGGCTCCCTCGCCGAGTGCGGCAACCGTGCCCGCGAACTCGTGTCCGGCAGTTACCGGGGCATCCGCATAGCCACCCGAGCCATCCACGCCCCAAAACGTATGGCCGCCGGTGAAGCATTTGATGTCGCTGGCGCAAATACCGGCGGCGCCCACTTTCACAAGTACCTCACCCGGTCCGGGGACCGGGCGTAGCACCTCTTCGACCCGATAATCAAACGGGCCATGGCATACCACGGCATGCATCGTCTCGGTCGCCATCCGTCCCCTCCCATGCTGCACTGTCGCTCATGCAGACAGTTGATCGTTTCTTTATAGTACTCCGTCCACGGATGGTGTCACGCTGCGTTGGCTGCTTGTACCCGCATGGCTCATAGCCAGAATCCACTCTCTACAGGGATAATGCTTGATGTAAAGGAATCACCAGGCAGGGCTAGCTGGCTGCAATGGAGCAGGCGGGAGAACGTGCCTGGTGAATAACCGGGAAATGATTGAAACACAGAAGCCAAACCCCTTCAGAATAGCCCAGGAGCAATTTAACCACGCGGCCGACCTTCTCCATCTGGACGACGGTTACCGCGAGATCCTCAGCGACTGCGATCGAGAATTAACCGTCCACTTCCCAGTCCACATGGACGACGGCAGTATCAAAGTGTTCACCGGCTACCGGGTACAGCACGATATTTCCCGAGGGCCGGCGAAGGGCGGAATCCGGTTCCATCCGGATGTAACCCTCGACGAGGTAAAGGCCTTGGCGATGTGGATGACCTGGAAATGCGCGGTCGTCGGCATCCCATTCGGCGGCGCCAAAGGCGGCGTCATCTGCTCGCCCCAAAACTTCAGTATCCGGGAGCTGGAGCGCATAACGCGGCGTTTCACCACCGAAATATCCATTTTGATCGGACCCCAGAAGGATATTCCCGCGCCGGACGTGAATACGAACGCCCAGGTTATGGGCTGGGTGATGGACACGATCAGCATGCAGACAGGGTTCTCCGTGCCGCCAGTGGTGACGGGTAAACCGCTGTCGATTGGCGGCTCTGAGGGACGTAGCGAGGCAACGGGCC
>JAQBPC010000583.1 GCA_028287725.1 Chloroflexota bacterium
CCGTTGGCAGCATTTGTGTGGGAAAGGTTGCCGGTCGGTCACCGTACAGTCTCTCAGGGTCGGGGTTACACTAGGGTAAGGCGCTCATAGGAATCCGGGGGTAGCTCGCGACCCGCTCCGGGCAACCCTCCCGTGCGTCCCTGCGCTCTCATGATCCGTATATCGACGACGATACAAAGGGAGTGAGTCTTGGCACGCATCAAGATGGCGTACGTAGGGGGCGGCAGCACCCGTGCCCCCGGTACCGTGGCCTCCTTCATTGAGCAGAGCGAGAATTTCCAGGGCTCTGAGATAGTACTGATCGACCTTAATGCCGAGCGTCTCGAGCTGGTCAAAACCATCGCCTCGAAAATGGCCCGAAACAAGGGCATGGACCTCACCATCACCACCACGACGGACCGCCGCGCCGGCCTAACCGATTGCGATGCGGTGCTTACCAGCTTCCGTCCCGGCGGCTTTGAGGCCCGATACCTGGATGAGAGTATCCCGCTCAAGCACGGGTTGATTGGCCAGGAGACGCAGGGCCCGGGTGGCTTCTTCATGGCCCTCCGCTCGATCAACGTGATGCAGGGCATCGTCCGGGAGATGGAGCAGGTGTGCCCACGTGCCCGCCTCTTCAACTACACCAACCCGGTCAACATCGTGGCGGAGGCGATCACCCATCACTCCTCGATCCCGTGCGTCTCGCTGTGCGAAGGGCCGCTCTACACGCCGCCGCAGGTAGCGGTAGCGGCGGGCCTCGATCCGTCTAAGGCGGACGCCACGCTCATCGGCCTCAACCACGGCTCCTGGAGTATTCGCCAGGCCTATGACGGCCAGGATATGATTCCCGTGCTCCGCGACGCCTGGGAGCGCCGGAAGGATGACCCCGCGCTCTCGTCGCACGACCGCCGCGTGCTGGAGCTCGCGGTAAACATGGATTCGCTGCCGAATGACTACTTCCTCTATTACTACTACAAGGACGAGATCCTGGCTGAGCTGAAGGCGAAGCCGACCACCCGCTCGCAGGACATCATGGCGTCGGTGCCGGACTACTGGACCCATTACCGCGAGCAGGCTGCTAAGGACGCGCCGGTGCTCGATCCCAAGCGCTCGCGCGGCGGCATCAATGAGCTGGAGCTGGCGCTCGACGTGATGGACGCGGTCTTCAACGACCGTAAGGAGGTATGGCCGGTGAACGTGCCGAATCGCGGCGCCATCGCCGACTTCCCGGATGACCTGGTGGTAGAGGTGCCCGGCTTCGTGGACAAGTCCGGCGTGTTTCCTGTCACCCAGGGCCACATGCCGCAGCAAGTGGTGGGTCTGGTGAAAATGCTCGGCGAGTACCAGGCACTGACCGCCGAGGCTGCCTGGAGCGGCACGCGCATCGACGCAATTCGCGCGCTGGCCACGAATCCATTGGTCATGTCACTAAGGAAGGCCACCGACCTTTACGACGAGATGGCGGCCGCCCATAGCCAATACCTTCCGGAGCGGCTGCTGGCCTGATCGAGTCGGGGGCGATCCACCGATTGGCCCGATAATCGACGACGACAGGGCGCTCAGCACGCTGGGCGCCCTGTCGGCTCCGCCTTTATGCAGGCGGACGCAGCATGTATTTGGCGGTCGCGCGGTGCGCCTGCTGGGGACCGGCGCCATGCCGTCATGTTCCTGCATCAAAATGCGGTCCCCTGGGCCGGCCATCTCAACCTCCCGGCAAAGGCGATGGGACGGCGCTCAGGCCGCCGCGGGTATGGAGGGATCCCAATCGATGTGGTAGTCATAGGTTTGCCTGTGTGCTTTGCTGTCTGCGACCATCTTCAGGATCATCGGCAACATGGCGTCACGGAACACCCTGGCGACGGGGCCGGCAGCCTTGCTGTTGTTAATGCGGGCGGCCGCTTTGATGATGCGCTCGACCCGGGGCCGGCGCGCCGCCTCGAACCGAGCGAAGGCCGCCTGCGGGCTGGGCAGGTCGCGCAGGCACTTGGCGAGCACGATGGCGTCCTCGATGGACAGCGAGGCGCCCTGCCCCGAGGTGGGCGAGGGGGCATGCGCGGCGTCCCCGATGACGACCATCCTCCCCTTGTGCCAGGTGGGCAGGTGCGGGATGGCATGGATGGGGCTCATCGGCATCATCTCCTGGGTGGCCTGGATGAGCGGGACGGCGGGCCCGGCGTCATCGGCGTAGAGCTGGAGCAGCCGGCGGCGCCATTCATCGCCGCTGATGGCCTCGACCTCGCCGCGGGCGGGCTCGCGGCGGTGGGGCACGTTGGCGAACCACCACACCTCCCCGTCGGGAGCCTTGGCGAAGCCGAAGAATGCGCGTTTGCCGAAGATCATCTCGTAGCTCCCCGGCTCGGTGTCCACCTGCACGCCACGCGCATAGCCGCCGGTGGTGATCAGCCCGGCGTAGGTCGGGGCAGGCGCGGCGGGGTCGATGATCCGCCGGACGCTGGAGTGGATGCCGTCGCAACCGATCAACAGGTCGCCGGCCGCCTCGCTGCCGTCGGCGAACATCGCCCGCACCCCGTCAGGGGTCTCCTCGGCCCCGACCAGGCGCTTGCCGTGCTCGACGCGCACGCCCCGCCTGCACGCCTCCTCGTGCAGCACCCGGTAGAGATCGGCGCGCTTGATGGTCTGGCTGGTCGTGCCGTCCGGTAGCGACTGGCCGGTGCGGCTCACGCCGAGGTACTTGCCGGCGCCGTTGCGTAGCGTGATTCCCGGGGTGGGAAACCCCGCGGCCAGGGCGGGCTTGTCCGCGCCGAGGACGCGTAGCGCGTCGACCCCGTTGGAGCCCAGAGTAAGGAACAGCCCGATGCTGCCGGCGCCCGTGGGGTGGGCCTCGTAGACCACCGAGTCTATCCCGGCCTTCTGCAAGGCCATGGCGGTGACCGGGCCGGCGATGCCGCCGCCGACGATCAGGGCGGTGCGTGTGTGAGTCATGACTCCTGCCTTTCGTAGGTTGCGGTGGGCTCGCCGTGGAACTCGGCCCACAGCCGGCCCCAGCCGGTCTCCGGGTGGTTGATTTGTTCGATGAACCGCTCGACAAACGAGGACTCAGCCTCCAGCAGGGCGAGACGGTATTCCTCCTCGACCAGGAACAGCGGGTGCACGCCCCCGGCGAGCGTGTTATCGATCAGGCCGCGGATCTCGGCGCGCTGCTCGGCGAGCCGCTGCAGCCGCCTGCCCAGCAGCTCGACGACCTCGCTCGGTGGTAGCGCTGCGATCAGCGACAGCGCGGCCACGAACTGCGGGTACTCGTGCTGCGGCTCCTCGACCAGCTCGCGCAGCCAGTCGCGCAGCTCGTGCCGGCCGGCGTCGGTAAGCACATACACGGTGCGTTCCGGGCGCTGGCCCTCGCGCGTGGTTTCCTGTTCGACGATGAAGCCGGCCCTGGCGAGCTGCTGGACCACCATGTACAGCGAGCCGTGGTTGAATTTGACGCTGCGCGCGTCGCCGTGGTCGCGCAGGGTCCGGCTCATCTCGTACGGGTGCATGGGTTCCCGGGTCAGGTAGGACAGTACCGCTAGCGCCAGCAGGTTGCCGACCTTCCGTTTCTTCGCCATCCGCTCCTCCGCCTATTTCCTTATGGTCAGCCACAACTATACAGAACTGTATAGTCAGTGTCAACTATTATAATGCGACGCAGGTGTTCGGCGTTGCGAAGCGCGATCGCGATGCGCCTTGCTCGGCATGCGATCAGGGCAGTGGTTCCGGCGCTCGCCGGTATCGCTTTGCGCAACTGCTCGCACCTGAGGCCCCTGCTCTCGTGTTTGCTCGAGCTCACTGCTGGTACGTATCATGGGCTGGCCAGCGTGTACGTCCTCTTTCTCTGGTACAACGGAATGGGTAAGGGCAGATGACACGAGTGACCAGGCCTGATCGAGGAACTACAGCGGCCGCGCGCACGCGCGCCTACAGCTGGGAACAGCCCTTGGATCGCGTGGTGCTGGCCCTTGGTCGCTCGCCATGGGGTTTCGCGGGTTACGGCCGCGCGCGCGGGATTTTGCACGACTTCCAGTTGGTCGAGCTACTGATGGAGCGAAAACGACCGCTGCGCCCG
>JAQBPC010000590.1 GCA_028287725.1 Chloroflexota bacterium
AGAAGAAACCGGTCCCGACCAGCCAGCCTCCCCAGAGCATCACCGATTGGCCTTGCCGGTTGATGGGCACACGGACCGGTTGCCGGCCCCCCGCCGCAAGCAGACCGATCAGAGCAAGCGGCAACAACCAGCTAACTTGCGTTCCCAGCACGGGGCTCAACATACGGAAGAACCCAGGATTACCGATATCCGCGGCAAATGTGGGTACTATCGTCAAATCGATATTTATACCAAAGATATGCAGAACCGATGTGCCGGGGAACAGCACTTGGGTGAAGCGGCCGAGACCGTTGTAACCTAGCGCCAAGCTCAGTTCTGAGTTGGTGCCACTGTCGCTGACGAAGGGACGCTGGCTGGCGGGCGTGAGATCGACGAACGTCGCCCAAGCCAGGGAAACGACAAGCAGGACGACTGTGGCAAACACAAGATGGGCAACGCGCTTAAGTTTGGGTAGAGGTGCGCCAAGTAAATACATCAGGCCAAAGGCCGGCAACACCAAATATGCCTGCAACATCTTGATGTTGAATCCGAGGCCGACGAAGAGGGCGCATAGTAGTAGCATACGTAAGCGGCCCTGCTCGGCTGCAAGAGTCGCAGCCCAAGCACCAAGGAGCAACACCAGGATAAGCAGGCTATCCATGGTATTGTTTCGGTCAATCACGACACTGATTGGCGTGACCGCCAACGCGAGCGCTGCCGCAAGACCTGCGACTGGACCCCAGCTTCGCGCAATCAATTGATAGAGCAGCGCGACAGATAGCACGCCTGTCAGGGCCTCGGGCAGCAACATGCTGAAACCCGAAAAACCCAGCAATTTGGCACTCGCCGCTTCTATCCAGAGTCCCAGCGGGGGTTTGTCGATTGATACGAATCCTCCCGCGTCATACGACACAAAAAAGAAGTTATGCCAGCTTGTGAGCATGCTTTTGATGCCCGCGGAGTAATAGCTGTTGGCATATCCTTCATTCGCGAGGCCAATCAGCTCCAACGCGGCAGAAAGCAGCAAGATTAAGCCGAGCCCAACCCGTGGCCAAAATAATGCGAGCTGCGCCAATCGGGGATTGGCCACGCCGGCCACCGGAACTGGCACGGTCTCTTGTACTGTCGTTACCATTGCTAATCTCCTGAGGCGCAATTCTACGATATTATTGGACACGAGCCGCATCATTTGAGAGTGCAGGTCAGATTTGGAGCCATCGACCCCCCGGCGGAGACATAATCTCCGCCAGGGGGCAAGTCGACTCGCATGCTGGTGTGAGGCCTGCGTCAGGCACCGCGACAATCATAGAGTGCCGCGCCGCCGAAGTTATCCGTCGCCGCATTGGCGGAGGTACTGCTGCTTGAAGTCGCGGTCTGATAGTTGCTTGCGGGTACGGCAGCACAGGCCGTCTGCACCCATTGCATCACAGCGGATCCGCCATCCATTCCACCGCCGCCGCCTCCGGCTAGCACGTAGCGTACTGTGTTACTCTTCACCAATGTCTTGAACTGGGCGAGGGTGACGATTGGATCGTTGCCGCCGAAGCCACCTAGGGACATCACCGGCTTGCCCGTTTTGATGATGTAGGGCGCGGCGCTGTTGGAGTTGGTGGTCACGACCAGGTAGTTGGTGGCGCCCTGATTCTTCAATAGGTAGCTGAGAAGCTGCGTATTGACGTTCGAGCGTGGGCCACCGCCACCAGGGGGCATCTGGCCAGACAGCGCGCCGCCGGACCGCTGGCCGAATGGCGAGTTACCTTGCCCCCTACCAGGGAAGCCTCCTGAAGGTGGCTGGCCGAATCGTGGGTTGCCCTTGGCCCCACCAGGAAAGCCGCCGGCGCCGTTGCCTGCCTGGACTGACGGCCCCGCGGAAGGAATACTACCTCCAACCGACCGCACCGTGTCGGCAGCCCAGACGGTCGGCGCCACGAGCAGCGCCACCGAGCCAATTGCCAATGCGACCGGGGTCCACATCGGCAACCGGCGGCGTGGGCGGAGGCGGGCTGCTACCAGGGCCACCGCAGGGACGATTGTGCATGCCAGCACCAGGGGGGCCATCCAGCTGCTCCAGGCAGGATAGCCACTCAGAATGTGAACCTGAGAAATGGCTGTGGCCAGCAACGCGGCAGGAAGAAGCCATCCGCGCCAGCTTGTGAGCGACCGGTGTTGGAGATAATCCTGCCATATCGCAACCAGGCCTATGCCGGCCAGCGCGGCGATGGCGGGAGCAATGGTAACCAGATAGTAGCTGTGGAAGAACCCCGCGACACTGTAGAACCCAGCCATGGTGACCAGCCAGCCACCCCAAAGCACCAATCCCTTCTGCCGGCTGTCGAGCGGGAAGCGAAGTCGCCGGCTGCTCGCGGCCAATAAGCCCACAACGGCCAATGGGAGGAGCCAGCCGGCCTGACCACCCAGCTGCGAGTCGATCAGCCGGAGCGGTCCAGCGGCGCCATTATTAAACAGTCCGCCTCCTCCGCCAGGATTGCCCTGGCCACGAGGGCCCTGTGCATTAGCAGGGGCAGAATTCGTGGCGCCCGTAGAGTTTGCGCCCGGCGTGCTCGTGGTTGGGTTCTTAGCGGCAGCTGACGCTGGGCTAGCGGCCGCCGGCGTGCCGCTGTGACCCAGGAGGCGCTGTAGACCGTTGTAGCCGATCGCAAGGTCAATCTCGGAGTTTGTGGTGGTCGAATCTACCCAAGGTCGCTGGCTGGCCGGTGTCATGTCCACCGCCACTGCCCAGGATAATGAGACGGTCAACATCACCAGACCCGCCAGCACCAGGGGCACGATGCGTGTACGTATGCGAACCTGGGCACCCAACAAATAGGCCAAGCCAAATGCCGGAACCACCAAGAACGCTTCCAGCATCTTGACGTTAAAGCCCAGCCCAACGATTAACGCGCACAGTAGTAGCCAACGGAAGCCCGACCATAGTGATGACTCACCGCGCCGTTGCTCGACAGCCCGCATAATCGCCCAGGCGCCTAAGAGCATGAATAGCACCAGGATGCTGTCAATCGTGTTGTTCCGGTTGTCGGCCACGGCTACCGGCGTAATCGCCATGAACAGCGCGGCGAGCAGTCCGGACGCCACGCCAAACACACGCTTTACCAGGTGATACAGCAGGGCGACCGAGAGAATGCCGGCCAAACCTTCAGGCAGCATCAGGCTTACACCGTTGAAGCCGAAAAGCTTAACGCTTGCTACCTGGAACCAGAAGCCGAGCGGCGGTTTGTCGATGGTTACGAAGCCGCTCGGATCGAACGCCGCGAAGAAGAAGTTGTGCCAGCTCAATGACATGCTTCTGACCGCGGCTGCATAGTAGCTGTTGGCGTAGCCTTCCTGGCCGATCTGATAGAAGTTGAGGAACGCGGCAAGCAACAAAATTGTCCCCAACGCCAGGCGGCGCCACGGGAGCGAGAACTTGCGGACCGTGGCCGAGGCTAGGTCGTTGGACTCGTTCGATGCACCTAAACCAGATATACCGATTGCATTCATCGCTTATCCTCCTCGGCGAATACGCCTGCTGTCGCTGGTGATCCACTGCGGGAACACTAGTCTGATTACGAGCCGGTGGGCCGGTCGCTCCACTGTCCGCAAAGCGCGAGAAAACGTCGCACAAGGTTTACATTGCCCTGCGAACGTCACGCCGCACTTTCTAACCGTAAAGTCCGTGGCTAAGCTCGCTATGAGAAGTGGATAAGAGAACGTGAAGGCCAAGCTAAGAGTTTGGTAAGGGTCACTCGAGTGAAAGGATCAATTCGCTGCCTGAAGCAAGACACGTCCGGACCGTTTTCCAGTCCGCAGCCTCGACACCGGCTTGCGATATCACCCAAGTACCGACACACATCGACAAACTGGCTTGCCTCCGCTGTCCAAGAGTGGCGGTAAACATAAATGGCCGCAGCGATAAGTCGTCGCGGACGGCTCAACCATACCAGGGCTATCGCCACAGCCGATGTCCGAGGGACGACCATGATAAGGCTCTGGCACCCGTGGCAGCCGTCTGGTATACCCTGGAGGGCACGAGCGAGCAGGCGTGTGAGGCGGAGCATACATGGCGCATTCGGACGAGGCAGACGTGGCCGCGACAGCTAGGAAGCCGGGCAGTGTGACGGCCTACGATGCGACGTCCGCGGATGATGCCTGGCTCTTCGGCTGGGACCCTATGCCTGGCATCGTCTCGGTCTGGGCGGATCGAGATGGCCGAGCTCGCGTCTGGCAACGGACCGGTGAGGACGTGCGCTGCATCGAGCACCGCTTCCGCCCTTGGCTGTTCGCGGCCCACCTTGACGACCTGTGCCATCTCGGCACCAGCTTAATCAAGGCACCCGCGAACGAGGCAGAGGATGCGCCGTTTAGCTACCGTGAGCTGGACGGTCCACCAGGCTCGTTGCGCTACCTGCTCTCCGCCGTCGACGGCCGTGCCCTTCAGCGCGCGATCCTGCGCGGTGCCGAGCTGCGGCTCGGGCGGGAGCTGCAGGGCCTGCGCGAGCTTCCTGACCAATATTATGCAGTCGGGCCAGTTGAGCAATACCTCATGGCCACCGGCAGAGTCTGTTTCCGTGGCATGGTCTATACCGACCTGCATCGGTTGCAATTCGACCTGGAGACCACCGCTCTGTCTCCCGAGCATGGACGCATCTTCATGGTGGCGGTACGCGATAGCCGTGGACTGGCGACGATCCTGGATGCACCCGACGACGAGCACGAGACTGCCCTCCTCGCCGACCTGTGCGCACTCATCCGTGCGCGTGACCCAGATGTGATTGAAAACCACAACCTCTTCGGCTTCGACTTGCCTTTCCTCGCCGGGCGCGCGGCCGCTCTCGGGATGCCGCTCGCATTGGGAAGGGGCGAAGACGCGCCTTTGCTCGAACGCTACGAGGAACCGGCAGCCTGGGGCCGTGGGCGGCGCACCCGCTATAGCATCGCCGGGCGCGAGCTGGTGGACACTCTCGACGCGGTGCGCCGCCACGACTTCGTCGTCCGCGACATGCCCGGACACGGGCTGAAGGCCGCCGCCCGCTACTTCGGCCTGGCGTCGCCCGACCGCACCTACATCCCAGGGCCGGAGATCTACCGCACCTATAAGCGCGACCCTGAGCAGGTTCGGCGCTATGCGCTCGACGATGTTGCCGAAGTGGATGGATTGTCACTGCGGCTGATGAGGGCGCCCTTCGCTTTGGCCGGCATGGCGCCGCGCCGCTATGAGCGAGTGGCTTCGGCGGGGCCGGCGAAAGGCATCCTCGAGCCGCTGCTTGTGCGGGCCTATCTCCGCGCCGGC
>JAQBPC010000605.1 GCA_028287725.1 Chloroflexota bacterium
CTGTTCCGCCGCGAAGCCGCGAATAGCGCTACCAAGGCTCTGCCCACGGCCTTGCAGCGCTTCTGGGGTAATCAGCAGTCGATGGACCTCTTGATCACCGTGCGTCGTGGCTTCCACACCATCAAGGGCGATGCGCGTGTGACGGCCGCTTCGGCCCCGCCCGATATTGCAGTTGAGCTCGAGGGACTGGCGGTGCTCTCCGAGGCCGCCGAGGATATTATCGATTACTTGCTCGGCGACGATTACGATACGTCGCAGCCGGCGCCCGCCCTGCCGGCAGGCGCCTTCAGCCTGATGAACGAGACGGCGTCGGCCCTGGCGCGGCGTCTGGAAATTCGGCGCCCGCTCGATAACGAAGCGGCGTTGCTCAAGCGTCTGGAGCAGATGCAGCGTAAGGCGGCCGCACAGTCTGGCGTGGCGATCGATGACGCCTCGCTCAGCGCCAAAATCCCGATGCCGGTCGCAAGGCCTGCCGCTGCTTTCACAGCTGCACCCCAAGTCACGCGATCCAAGGCGCCGACCCACTCGTTGTTGCTGACCTTCCTTGAAGAGGCGGGTCGGCTGATGTCCGATCTCCACCGTGCGTTGGGTGTGCTGAGCAGTAACCCCACCGACGAAGGCGCGCTTCTTCTGGCGCGCCGAAAGCTGCACACCTTGAAGGGCGGTGCAGCGCTCATCGGCGACGACGCGCTCGGCATCCAGACCATTGCCCACAACGCCGAAGACCTCTTCGAGCTGATCGAGGACTTCCAGCTGCGCGGCGAATTGAACGAAGTGCCGAAGGAAGTGCTCGATGGCGTGCTGGACGCGGAGGACACGCTGCAGGCACTGCTCGACGATCTGCGACGCAGCGTTGGTAGCCGTGGCGCCGGGCGCATGCCCATGGCAGTGCCGGCGGGCCTTGTTGAGCGGCTGCAAGAGATTACCGAGCGAGTCCGTCGCGGCGAAGTAGGTCGCCAGCGCGTTGTGGCGCCCGAAGCGGCTGCCGTCGAGGTTGCGCCCGCACGCGAGCGCGAGCAGATCGTGCCGGTTGTCGCGGCGGAGGCCCCACGCGCGGCGCCCGATTCGACGCTGTTGCAGCGTGTGGTGGTGCCGCCTCTGCGTAAGTCGGTTGCCTCGGTTGCCGGTCTGCGTGAGGTGAGCTTCCGTGACCTCATCGAGCAAAGCGACCAGGCCCTACCGCGGAGTCGCACCGCCGTGCTCGATCGTACCGCCGCGGTGGAACGGCGCGCCCACGCGGCGACGATGCCTTTCACCCTTTTTGTCGGGGTGCAGCAGATCTCGCAATACGTCCAGGATCAGGCTCGCTACCGGGCATTGGCCGGCGAGCGGGGCCAGCTGTATGTGTTCGGCCAGCTTGACGTCACGCCGACACCGGAGCCGCAAGTTATTATCGTGCCGCTTGAGGATGGCGATGCGTTGATGTCCGAACGCTTCGCCATTTACGACGCAACCGAACATGCGGCTGCCTGTGTTGCCCGCGACACCGCCGATGAGCCTGAGATGAGTGGTCGGCGGTTCCTGAGCCTATCGCTGGAGGACCCGGTCGCCGTCCGCGCCGCCGCCGCCCGACTTCGCGCCGCACTCCGCCAGGATGCTTCGCTGATCGCCGTGCGCCGAATCGGGCTGCAGGACGCCGGTGTTCCGGTATTAGCCCCGCTCCCGCGCCTGCACGCGCTGCCCACCCACACGGAGCGCTCCCTACCAGTGGAGCAGGCGCGGCGGCGTACGCAGGGTTTCGGCAAGGATCACAGTGTAAAGAGCGCGCTAGGTGCGCTTGAAGATCTCTCCGTCACGCGCGACGCGCTGCAGGCCCTGGTTACCCGCATGACCCAGCAGCGCGTCGAGTCCCGGCGTAGCGGCCTCCGCCTCCGCACCTTGGTCGAACGCGTGGGCACGGAGCTGGCCGGTCTGCGGTCGGAGCTCGTGCGAACGACGCGGCGCATCGGCGATTGGGACCTTCTGGAGAAAGAAGAATACACGACCGTCGACGTGCTGCTCATGCAGCTTGATGAGGCCTTGGCCGACCTCGAGGAGTCCGACAACAACCTGCGCCGCGACCTTGGCGAAGCGCGCGCCCAGGTTGAGATTCAGGCCGATAAGGCGCTGAGCGCGCAGCGTGCCCTGCTCGATATGAGCATGATTCCGCTCTCGCAGATTGAAGATCGCCTGGCGCACGCGGTGCGCTCGCAGAGCCGTCGCCTCAAGAAGCAGGTCGACTTCAGACTCGAAGGCGGCGAACTAGTGCTGGATGGTCGCATCGCCGAGGCCCTCTTTGAGCCGATGATGCACCTGATCAACAACGCACTCGATCACGGCATCGAGGAGAGCACCGCCGCTCGCGTGGGTGCCGGCAAGACGCCGGAAGGCCACCTGACCATCCGCGGTCGTGCCAGCGGTGACGGCGTGGCAATCGATATCATCGACGACGGGCGTGGCATCGATCCCGAGCGCATGGCCGCGGTCGCCGTGGCCCGCGGTGTGGTGACCGGCGCTGAGGCAGCCGCGATGACCAAGGAGGAGCGTATTGCGCTGATCTGGCGTCCAGGCTTCAGCACGGCCAGCACGGTGACCGCCATGTCCGGCCGTGGTATCGGCATGAAGAGCGCACTCGACGATATCTCCGCGCTGCAGGGTCGCATCGGTATCCATTCGCTACCCGGCTTGGGCACTACCTTCACGGTTACGTTGCCGCGCTCGCTTGCCATGTTGCGGGTTGAGGTGGTGCGGGAAGGGCGCGATTTGGTGGCCATCCCCATCACCCAGATGGTTGCCACCCACTCCGTTCCCTATCGGGAGCTGGATACGTTGGAGCCTGGGCAACCGGTGCAAGCCGGAAACAAAACGCTCACCGTGTTCGGCGTGCAGCTTGCCGGTGGCCCTGCGCGTGACGGTGAGGCGGGCCGCGCCACCTTGCTCGAGGTGGCGGATCGCAACGGCGCCATCGTGGTTGACGAGGTCATGGGCAGCCAGTACTTGCCGGTGAGCACCGCCCCCGGCTATCTGCGGCGCCACTGTGGCGTGCTTGGCTACGCCGTCGGCGGCGGTGGTCATATCCTGCCGATCCTCGATCTTCCTACCCTCATCGAGCGCTCGGCGGCCCACGCACCGGTGGCGATAGAGCCGCCCGCTGCACGCCGCGCATACAACGTGCTGGTCGTGGACGACAGCCAGACGATGCGGCGCGCCATTCGCGATACGCTCACCAAGGCCGGTTTCAATGTGGAAGAGGCGACGGACGGCCGCGAAGCACTGACTATCTGCATCCGCCAGATGCCGGACCTGATCACGCTCGACATGGAAATGCCTGGGATGGACGGGCTGGAAGCCCTCACGGCACTCCGCTTACTATCGGGCGGCGGCGCCACGGTGCCGGTATTCATGATCACGTCTCGTCAGCAGGCGCGTCACCGGGCGGCCGCACTGGCAGCAGGCGTCACCCGCTATTTCACCAAGCCATATGACACCGACGAGTTGATCGGCGCGGCGCACATGGTGCTCGCCGAGGGCGCCGGTCAGTCGCGGGAGGTTGCTTCGTGAGTCCCGCGCTCGATCTTTATGTGGCAACCAGTGGCCCGTACCGGCTCGCCTTTGTCGCCGCGCAAATAGACTCAATCGTGCCGTGTCCGTCGTTCGACGCCAATGAAGCCAGTCGGCCCGGTGTGCTCGGCACGCATGAGGGAATGCGCGTTGTGCATCCCGCCTGGTTCTGGGGGGATGTCGCCATGCGGCAGTCACCGCATCATCTGCTGGTGATACGGTCGGGCATCTGTGCGCTTGCCGTCGACACCTACCGCCTCCAGCGGTTTGTCGTCGATCCGCCACCCTCGGTGATGTCGGGAAGCGGCCCCGTATACGGACTTGTGAACACGCCCGAAGGACTGATGCCCGTGATAGATCTGGCCTGTGTGCCACTAGCATAACCACCAGGGGTAAGAGCAGGTGATACGCTGTACTGTGTGGGAAATGGCATCAGCACTCTGCAAGCCGTGAAGGGGAAATAATTATGCTATTTGGCGGCCGAGCGAAGGCCACACAGGTTGGACCAAGCGGATCAGCCTCATCTGCCGAAGCGCGCCGTGACGCACTGATTATGGCAGTTGACGACGATGCAACGTCGCGCGCGGCAATCATTGAAACGCTGGAAGCATGCGGCTACCGAGTACGCGCGCTCAGCAACTATACCGATTGGGATGCAGCCTGGCAGAGTGGCCCGGCGCCGGCCTTGGTTGTGCTTGACATCATGCTCTCCGAGCCGCGACGTGGCGGGTATGAGATTCTTCGGGCGCTTCGCCGAGGTGATTCGCATACGCCGGTGATCATGGTTAGCTCTCGGAATACTCCGAGCGATGCCGCTTTTGCAAAAGCAAATTTTGCCAACGCGTTTGTGAGTAAAGTTCAGGGCGAGTTCGATCACCCTGAGCGCGGACTTGTCGCAACGGTTAATAGACTTTTGTCTTCTTGAAGTTATGCCAGAGTATCTGGTAGGGTGAATAAGGAAGCCTGGGTTTTCGCCTTGTTCATACTAAGTTCGTTCCTTCCCAACAGGCCAAAGGAGACACTACATGAATAGCATGGCAGGGCCAGGCTCAGGACGTCAGCATATTCTCATCGTCGAAGATTCCAAAACACATCGCCGAAATCTTCGTGATGCATTAGCGGATGAATATGAATTGCATTGGGCAATCAATGCTCGTGATGCGCTGGCATTGGCATTCACGAAGCGGCCCAGTCTGATTCTGCTCGATATCAACATCGAGCCACCTCCAACCGACGAGGTGGATAAAGAGGGCAATCCGGTTCTCGGTAAGAATATCAGTGGCCTGGAAGTCTGCCGCCAACTCAAGAAGAGTATCTTGAAGGATACGCCCATCGTCGTGCTCACCGCTTCGAAGGGCTTTATTCCGCGCATCAAGGGCAAACTCGCCCACGCCAACGAATACCTCACCAAGCCGATCGAGACCCAACAGCTGCTTGAATACATTTATAAGTATCTCGGTAGTCCACGGGTGCGTGGCCGGCTTGATAAAATCGAGCGTGATTACGGGGAACGCACGGCGCAATCTCGCTAGTAGCCGCCAACCCGAGCGCGCCGTGTTAGGAGCAACTTCAACATGCCGCGCATCATGAGACTCTTTGGGCGTCGGCGCGACGAGCAATCCGTCGATTCGTCACTGGACGCCACGCCTGTGCCGCCCGAGGCGCCGGACGATGGTGTGAAAAGCACTTGGCCGGCGTCAGAACCGCCCGAGCTGCCTATCCTCAGCGACGAAGAACTATTTGGCGAGGATGCCGAGCCGAAGACCAAAGCGAAGCGCGGGGCCAAGGCCGGCAAGAAGCCGGCAGATACCGCGCCGTCTGAACCGATGAGCTTGCACGAGGATGCGCACCCAATCGCCGAGACGCTCGACGACGACGTGGTAGCGCCAGTGCTTGCGGATCCCGATCCCGCGCCCCTAGTCCCGTCTCCTCCGGCGGAGATCGAGGCGGCCTCCGACGAGCAGCACGAAGCGGTAATCGTGACCGAATTGACGTCAGTGGATTCTTTGCCCGACGTGCGGCTGCTCCCTCCCCAGGATCGCGCTGAGGATTGGGCCGCGGAGACCGAACCGCCTGCGCCCAGCGAGAGCAAGACGTTGATCGGCGGGAAGGAAGTGGACATTGTCCCGCTGATTCCCGATACCAAGGTGGAGATTGAGAGCCCGGAATTAGATGATGAAACGGTGGCGACCGCCACCGTTGAGGCGCTCAAAGGTGCCTGCGACCTTATGGTTAGCCATGTGAACCGTATCCGCGTTCTGCAAGATGGCGGGCAGATTGTTGCCGCGATGGTCTCGCTCATCGGTGAGCTGGATGCCCGCTACGCCGAGGACTGGGGTGTCGTGCGCCGGGATGGCCTGGAGGCCGTGCTGACCCAGGTGCGCAGCACGATCGCCGAAGGCGATCGTTTCATTCTAGAGTCGCTGGAGAACGGCCGCGGCGGCCTCACCGCCGAAGCGTTTGTCCGCGATCTTCGCACGGTAGCCGAGAGCGACCGCCCCAGAATGGTAGCGGCCTATACCATCTTCCTGGTGGGTCTGAGTCGATCCGTGCTGCGCCAATATTTGCAGCCGTTAGAGAACGATCAATTACGTCTCCGCGACATTTCACGGCGCCTCGACTACCTCATTGATGGGGTTCGCGAAGTGCTGATTACCCGCGTCAACGCTGGAACCGTCGGGGGCTGATGCCGGCCATGCAGAACGTCGTGCCGGTGCTCCGGCGGTGGATGCTCGTGTTCCCGCTGTGTTTCCTGCTTGCCCGCCCCGCTGCTGCCGCCCCTGCCGTTCCCCGGCCGGTACTGTACGCCGCTATCGGCGCTTCGGAGTCCGTTGGCGTTGGGGCGAACAATCCCGCCCGTGAAAGTTGGGTCGCGGACCTCGCGCGCCGGCTGCCGCGCGGCTCTCGCCTGCTCAACCTCGGTAAGAGCGGCGCGTTGCTCTCCTATGGCGTGCAGAGCGAGCTGCCGGCTGCCGTCGCCGCCCACCCGAGCCTCGTGACCGTGTGGATGGCCGTGAACGATATTAACGGACGTGTATCGCCCGACGCCTACCGCCAACAGCTGGATACGTTGCTCGGCACGCTGCAACGGCGGACACATGCCGCGGTGTACGTGGGAAACGTCCCCGACCTCACCATTATGCCCCTGTACAGCAGCCTCGATAAGGCAGCCTTGATGGGGGTCATCCGCACCTATAACGGCATCATTAGCGCGGCCGCTCGCGCGCACCATGCCACGGTTATAGATATTTTTACCCAGACTCAGCGCACCTTGCCGAAGCACCCCGAGTACCTGAGCGGCGACGGCTTTCACCCCAGCACGGCCGGATACGCGAATATTGCGGATCTTTGGTGGAGCGTGATCCGTTCGCATCAACCAGTAGCACGTTAGTCACCGCTGACATACAATAGGAATCACCGATATAACCTTGATCGGCTTGGGTGCCGTAGGGGCAGGATACGGGGGTATCTGCCCGTGGCGCCGGCGCATCGAAAGTACGGGGCCTATTGCTTTTCAGTGTGGTTCGTGGCTTTATGTCCGTACGTACCGGCCTGTATTAAGGCATAGCGGCCTGCGGTGTTGCCCGTTCATGGGGAAACAGGGCAAGATGCAATTCGTGAGTGCACGAACCACGTGGGTATGGGTGGCTCGAAGGAGTGGGTGGATAATGAGTAAAACGCTTGCGCAAAAGGTAGACTGGCTCTTCGACACGCGTCGTACAGCGCAAGGACGGCAGTTCACCTACGGCCAGGTGCAACGAGCTACGGGGAACCGGATCACGGCGAGCTACGTCTGGAAGCTTCGAACGGGGGCGATGAGCAATCCAGGGCTGTGCGCACTTGAGGCCCTGGCAAACTTTTTCCAGGTGCCGCTCGATTACTTTGCCGAGGGGGGAGAGTACCTGGAGAGTAGCCTCAGCGTGATAAAGTCACCTGCCGATGAAAAGGTGGCGCGTGAGGATGCTCTGCAGCTGGTGAACGATCATGTGAGCAGCTTGCCCGACGACAAGTTGCGTGCCGTGGTGGAGGTTGTCGAATACTTCCGTACACACGAGGCCGCGACCGCTTAACGGCCTAGCAGGCCGTTATCCTGCCGCCGGTCCAATGCCTATCTGCCCGGCCAGGTAGAGGAGGCTCAGAACCGTCAGCAGTACCACCGTGGCATAGGCGATGAAATTATAGATTCGCCCGTTCCGATACTGTCCCATGAGATCCTCGCTGTTCACCAGCCTCAGG
The DNA here is from genome assembly GCA_028287725.1 of Chloroflexota bacterium. Lineage (GTDB taxonomy): Bacteria > Chloroflexota > UBA5177 > JANWHV01 > JANWHV01 > JANWHV01. The sequence goes on from JAQBPC010000605.1 coordinate 7,777, forward strand.
ATGAATACCAGTAGTATCGGAAGCACGATTGCATTGAGCTTTTGCAAGTTGAGCAGTACAGGGACAATCGGCAAGTTCGGAATGATCGCGACCAATGTGGAGATCGCGATCATTCCGGTAAAAATGCCGTTGAACACCGGTGCCTGCATAAACGACTTCTCTGTGCCGCTTTCCAGGCCGAACGTCTCGCACACGGCGTAGGCGGTGGAGAGCGGCAGCACTGCGGCCGCCAGCATCGAGGCGCCAAAGAGGCCTATGGCGAATAGCCACTTTGCCCAGTCACCCACCACGGAGCGGAGTGCCTCGGCAAACGCCTGCGGCTGGCTGATCAGGGCGTTCTTGGCCGGGCACCCGTGCGCCGTGCAGAGCGCCGTGCCCGTTGCAATGATGATGCAGCCCGCTACCGCGATGGCAAAGAGCGAGCCGCTAATCACTTCTGCCCGGGTGTAGGGATAGGCGCGCGGCGAGATGCCCTTCTCCGCCACCGCGGATTGGACATAGAACTGCATGTAGGGACTTATAGTGGTGCCTACGAGCGCCACTACACCGCCAATGTAGGCCCCAGTGAGGGATATGTGTGGCTGCACGGTATCCTGCAGCACGTTATGCCAATTCGTGCCGTGGAATGCTGCGGGGATGTAGACCAGGAAAGCCAGGGATAGGGTCAGGAATACTCTCTCAATCATGCTCGACGACCGCTGTGTCACCACGTACCATAGCAACAAGGCTATGGGCGGTACGGCGATCCAGGCCGGAATACCCACGATTTCGCCGCTTGCAGCAATGCCAAGAAACTCCGAGAGGGTGATTCCGGTGTTGGCTATCAGCAAGCAAATCATTGCCAGTGTGGTGGCGCGCAGGCTGAATTGCTCCCGGATCAGGTCGGAGAGCCCCTTCCCCGTGATCGCTCCCATTCGCGCGCACATTTCCTGCACCACGATCAAGCTGATTGCCGTGATCACCAGGGCCCAGAGCATCGAATAGCGGAAGACGGCGCCCACGTTCGCGTATGTGGCGATGCCGCCGGCATCATTACCGGCGTTGGCGGCGATAAGCCCCGGTCCCACCACGGCGAGATATGCGAATATGCCCCTGCGGGGCATGCGGATGCGCAGTCTCCGCAGGCGCGGTCGCTCTGATTCAAGCAAGAGGAGACGCCGCGGCGTGTGCAGCGCGCCGCTTCGTCCGCGCCGTGCGGCGTCCGGCTCTCTACCCTTGGGGTCTGGCGGCGGCACCCGCCTATCCGGTGAATCGGTCATGGAGAAAGTCCAAAACGCTTGGGGAGGAGGCGTCAGGAGTACGTCGGCCACGCTCAGGCTAACACGCCTCTTTACGGACTGTAAAGCACGCCGTCATAGCGTGCCACGGCGGTTCTCTTCCGCCCATAGCCTCTGCGTAACGTCGCGAGCAAAGGCGTGCGGGTTGCCGGCTCTAGTTCCTTGGCTCACTCGCCGTGAGCGTAACCGACGAGACCTCTAGCGGCTTATCACCAGGCCGCCGTCCATCAGGACGAAGGAGCCGGTCATATACGCGGCAGCATCGGTGCAAAGGAACGCGGCCAGGGCGCCTATCTCTTCGGGGCGTCCCACCCGGCCAAGCGGTATCGAGCGTTCCACGGCGTCGCGCTGCTCGGGCGTGCTCAGCAATGTGTCGTTAATTGGCGTGTCCACCCAGCCAGGTCCGATCGTGTTGACGGTAATGTCGTGCTCCGCCAACTCCAGCGCCATCGTAGCGGTCAGCCGCATCACGCCCGCTTTGGCCGCATCGTAAACCACGGCGCCTGCCCAGCTCGAGACTGCGTGTACCGAGCTGATGTTCACGATCCGCCCGCCGGCACCCTGGCGGACCATCTGTCGTGCCGCGACCTGTCCGCAGAGGATCACTCCCTTGAGGTCTACATCGAGAGTGCGTTGCATGGCCCGGTCGGTGATGTCCAGGAATGGCTCGGGGAAGGAAATGCCGGCGTTGTTGACGAGGATGTCGAGGCGCCCGTGCTCAGCTACCACGGCCGCGATCATTGCTTCCACCTCGGCACGTTGCGAGACATCAGCACGGTGGTAAGAGGCATGGCGGCCCAGCGCGGTGATCGCTTGCACTGTCTCATCAGCCCGCTCAAGGTCGTTGATCGCCACATTGGCGCCGGTATGCGCCAGCTCCAGTGCTATGGCTCGACCGATGCCGCGTGCCGCGCCGGTAACGAGTGCGGTCTTCCCAGCCAGTGCATTCGCAACCAAAACTCGGGCAGATGCCTCCGCCATCAAGCAAACCCCCCAACTA
>JAQBPC010000630.1 GCA_028287725.1 Chloroflexota bacterium
GGTGTTTGCATGATGCGCCCTATGGCGGCAATGGAGGAACAGGTACCTTGGTTAGAATTCGTCTGCGCCGTATGGGCGCAAAAGGCCAGCCTTCGTATCGTGTGGTGATCGCGGATTCGCGAAGCCCGCGTGACGGCCGGTTCATTGAGATTATCGGCCATTACAATCCACGTATGGAGCCTTCCGAGATCGTGATCAATAAGGAAAAGGCGCTGGCCTGGATTGCCAAGGGCGCCCAGCCGAGCGAGAGCGTCTACAGCCTGCTCGCGCGCGCGGGAATCATCGAACGCAGCGCTATCCCAGTAAAGGGCAACAAGAATTCACCAGTCGCAAGCGCCGATACGACAGCAGCAGCTGTTAGCGCCGAAGCGTAGTTTTTGCACTGAGGAGGAAACCCAGTGCGCGACCTGATCGTATATGTAGCGCAATCGCTGGTGACAAAGCCCGAGCAGGTGCAGGTGATCGAGCTGGAAGACAATGGCGTTCTGGTGTACCAGCTCCAGGTTGCTCCTGAGGACATGGGCAAGGTAATTGGTCGTCAGGGCCGGATTGCCAATGCGATCCGCTCACTCTTAAAGGTCGCCTCTGTTCGGCAGGGGCGGCGCGCAGTGCTGGAGATTCTCTGACGTCATCACACGAGCAAGCGGAAAATCCGGCCGACGATTGGGTGCTTGTCGGCATTATCGCCGGGGCCTTCGGCGTACGCGGCGAGCTTAAAGTACAGTTGCTGACGGACTTCCCCGATCGCTTCCAGAAGCTGGCCACCATTTACGCCGGGGAAGATCGCCGCCCGATGGCGGTACTCGGCGCCAGGCCCATAGGCGAGCGCGTGGCTCTTCGTCTGGCCGAGGTGCCGGACCGGGATGCCGCGCAGGCGCTGTTCGATACGCGGCTGTATGTCCCGCGCAGCGAGGTCATGCCGCTCCCGGAGGGTCGCTTCTACCACGACCAGATCATCGGACTTCAGGCCGTCACCACCGAGGGCCAGACGCTGGGCACCATCGTCGAGATCCTGCAGACCGGCAGCAACGACGTCTACGTGGCGCGCGAAGGGAGCACGGAAGTGCTCATTCCCGCGATCAAGGATGTGGTGCGGGAGATCGACGTGCAGGGCGGCCGGCTGGTTGTGGAGCCGATAGAAGGGCTGCTGTAGGCCGCGACCGATGCGTGTCGCCATTTTTACCCTGTTTCCCGAGATGTTTGCCGGCCCGTTCGCCCATAGCATTGTCGCCCGTGCCGCGGCGCGTGGCCTGATCTCGATCGAGATCCACAATTTCCGCGACATGGCCACGGACAGGCACCGTACCGTCGACGATTATCCGTACGGCGGCGGTGCAGGCATGGTCCTTCAACCCGGTCCGCTTTTCGCCGCGGTGGAAGCCGCCGCGCTACCCGAAGGCGCCCCGATCGCGCTACTGACACCCCAGGGCCGCACGTTTACGCAGCAAACCGCGCAACGGCTGGCGGCCGAACCGGCGCTCGCATTGATTTGCGGCCATTATGAAGGCGTTGACGAGCGAGTCCGCCAGCACCTCGCAACCGAGGAAATCTCGCTTGGGGACTTCGTGCTGAGCGGCGGCGAGATCGCGGCGATGGCGGTGGTCGATGCGGTGGCCCGTCTGCTCCCCGGCGTCATCGACGAGGAATCGACCGTCGAGGAATCGCACCAGTCGGGCATGCTGGAATACCCGCACTACACGAGGCCGCCGGAATTCCGTGGCTGGCGTGTCCCGGACATCCTGCTGTCGGGGAATCACGCCGCGATCGCCCGATGGCGGCGGGAGCAAGCCTTGCGCCGCACCCTGGAGCGCCGTCCCGATATGCTGGACCGCGTTTCCTTGAACGCGAAAGAGCAACGTCTGCTGGATGCCTGGCGTGCGGAGTCCGAGACGAATGTTGCCGGCGGGAAGGCAGAAATGGGCGAGCCGACCGACACCGGCAGCGCCAAAGTTATCCACAGGTCAGTGGATAACTAGGGTGGTGATTGGGGATAACTTCGCGACAATTGCTGTTGTGCTGTGGATTTTCCTCATGATTCTCCGCAGAAGCATGCTCATCCATACGGGATACGCGATTGATCTAGTTGTAAACAGCGGCCGGACCCTGCCGCTCGCTTTTCGCTGCATCGCGGCGGGTAAAACGATTGTTAAGTTCCCTCACTTGTATTCGCAATATTTATAAATGTAAACCTTCGACTCTTAACGAAGAGAAAAGATAAGGAGCCCCGGGGTATCCACCCCGGGGCGCCTTTTTCACCGGCTCGGTTACCGTCTACCGCAGGTGCGACTTCTCCAGATCAATGTCGGCCGTGACCATGATGCGCACGAGCTCTGAGAAGGTCACCTTCGGCTCCCATCCGAGGACGCGATGCGCCTTGCCTGGGTCGCCCACCAACAAATCAACTTCGGCAGGGCGGATCATGGCCGGGTCGGTGCGTACATAATCCCGCCAATTCTCAATGCCTATGTGGCTGAATGCCAGCTCGAGGAACTCGGCGACGCTGTGGGTTTCGCCGGTGGCCACCACGTAGTCGTCCGGCTGGTCCTGCTGCAGCATCCGCCACATAGCCTCGACGTAATCGGGCGCGTAGCCCCAATCGCGCTTGGCATCGAGGTTGCCCATCGCCAGCTCCTTCTGAAGCCCGAGCTTGATCCTCGCCACGCCGCGGCTAATCTTGCGCGTAACGAATTCGGGTCCACGACGCGGCGACTCGTGGTTGAAGAGAATACCGGAGCAGGCGAACATGTCGTAACTCTCACGGAAGTTCACCGTAATCCAGT
>JAQBPC010000656.1 GCA_028287725.1 Chloroflexota bacterium
TGGTGTCGCAGTGGCAAACCGGCGACCATATCACGCTGGTGCGGAACCCAAAATATAATTGGGGTCCCTCATTCGTGCAGTCCGGCGCACCCAAAATCCAGTCACTTGTCTTCCGTCTGATAACGAACGAAGCCACCCAAACCGCGGCCTTCCAATCCGGCGAGCTCGACGAGCTTTCTTCTGTGCCGACCACAGCCATTACGCGCCTCCAGAGTTCGCATAAGTATCAGATCACGAAGTACCTGCGCCAAGGTGTTGGTCTGTTCATGGAGTTCAATATCCAGAAGGCGCCGTTCAACGACGTTCGCGTGCGCCAGGCCATCAACTATGCCATCGACAAGCGGCCGATCATGCAAATTGGCATAAACGGCTTTGGATCGCCGGCCTACGGCGTCCTTCCTCCCACGATTTTCGGCTACTGGCCAGGTATCACCACCTACCGGTATAGCTACGATCAGAAAAAGGCGCTGGCATTGCTGGCACAGGCCGGTTGGGTGATGAAGAACGGAACGCTGACAAAAGGCGGCAAGCCATTCACGTTCACGCTCTATACAACCAACATCGATTCCTGGAAGCGGTCGGCGCTCGTCTTACAGTCGGAGCTCCAGCACATCGGCATCCAGATGAACATCCAGAACTTTGAGTTCGGTACGCTCCTCTCTAAAGCCGCTGCCGGCGTGCAACAGGCGGACTTCCTGGGATATACCTACAGCGACCCGGATATCCTCTATATCTGGTTCGACAGCAAGAATATCGGGACAGGGCTCGCCAATAGTCACGACAATGATCCGCATATCGACGCGCTCATCGCGCAAATGCGCAGCACAACCGACGCGACGAAGCGCAAAGCGGTAATCGCGGACCTTCAGCGATACATCGCGGACCAGGCGCTGTGGCTCCCGCTCTGGACGAACAATAACTATATTGCCTTCCAGCCACGAGTCCACGGTTCATTCCTGGATGCAGAAGGTAACGTCATCCTGAACAACGCTACGCTTTCCTCCTGATCTGTCTGCGGGAGCGGGGCTTCGTCGTATGTCTGTTCCGGACGTACGACGAGCCCGGCTCCCGTTCGATCATTCGTATGCTGCAAGGACGTCCCTATGCTTACCTTCCTGGCACGTCGCACGCTGCTGCTAATACCAATCCTGTTCGGCGTTTCTATCATCACGTTTCTCATGATTCATCTGGTGCCCGGAGATCCCGTGCAGATCATGCTGGGGCATGCACCAAGTGGGACGGATGTTGCGGCGCTGCGCCACCAGCTTGGTCTCGATCAGGCGCTCCCGGTTCAGTACGGCAACTATGTCGTCAATGCGTTGCATGGGAATCTTGGTACGTCAATTCGCAGCGGACGCCCGGTGGTGGCCGAAATCGGCGATCGGTTTCCCGCGACCTTGCAGCTCACGCTCACGGCCATGGTCATTGCCGTCATCCTTGGCGTAGGCATTGGAACCCTTGCGGCGACGAGCCGTAGCCGCTTCATCGATAATCTTTTGATGCTCATTGCGACAATGGGCGTATCCTTGCCAACATTCTGGCTTGGTTTACTCTTGATCTATTTCTTTGCCCTTCAGCTCGGCTGGTTCCCTGTACTGAGCGATACTTCGCTGAGAGGACTAGTGCTCCCCGCGATTACCCTGGCTTTGCCGGGCGCGGCCGTGCTTGCACGGGTTACACGCGCGAGTCTGGTCGACGTGCTGCACCAGGACTACATCCGGACCGCCCGGGCAAAGGGATTGACCCGGTCTCGCGTCGTATGGCGACATGCCCTCCGCAACGGCCTGATCGTGGTGCTGACCATTGCCGGCCTTCAGTTCGGTGGCCTGATGGCGGGATCCGTCATCGTCGAGACTGTCTTCGGCCGCACAGGCCTGGGCAGCTTCGTGGTCAATGCTATACAAGCGCGTGACTATCCTGACATACAGGGCGTCGTGTTGGTCATTGCCAGCTTCTACGTAGTCATCAATCTTATCATCGACGTACTCTATGGACTGATAAATCCCCGCATTCGGGTGAGCTAACCAGGAGGGAAACCCGTATGCAGGAACAGATCCTCGCCAATGCCACAGCGGGCGAAAGCACAGCCCTGTCGCAGCCCCGCCCGCGCAGCGCGCGTTTCTTACGCCGGCTCATCAGACGCCCCCTGGCGCTCATCGGCGCCGTAATCGTGCTGCTCTTCCTCTTGACGGCGGTGTTTGGCCCAATGCTCGCACCACACAACCCCGATTACCTCGACTATTCCGCGGTGCTCGCGCATCCGTCCGCTTCGTACCCGTTCGGCACCGACGATACCGGCCGCGACATCCTCAGCCGGATCATCGCGGGCGCGCGCATCTCGCTCACAGTTGGCCTGGTTGCCGTGGGCACGGCGATGATAATCGGCACGCTGGTGGGCCTGTTCGCCGGGTATCTCGGCGGTTGGGTCGACCAGGTGATCATGCGTCTTGCCGACGTGCTGCTCGCATTCCCGGACATCCTGCTGGCGATCGTGATCATCGCCATACTCGGACCCGGCCTCGTCAATGTGATGATAGCCGTCGGTGTCAGCGCCATCCCGGTCTATGTCAGGACCGTGCGCGCCGCGGTGTTGAGCGTCCGCGAACAGGAATTCGTGGAAGCCGCCCGCGCACTTGGCGCATCTTCGTGGCGCATCATGTGGTCGCATATCCTGCGCAATGTCACGGCTCCGATTATCGTGCTGGCGACGTTGGGCGTGGGGCTCTCCATTCTCACCGCCGCCGGGCTCAGCTTCCTGGGTCTTGGCGCACAGCCGCCGACACCGGAATGGGGCGACATGCTGAACGAGGCCCAAACCTATCTACAACAGGCCTGGTGGATGGCAGTGTTCCCCGGCGCGGCGATCATGCTGGTGGTGATCGGCCTGAATCTGCTGGGCGATGGCTTGCGCGATCTCCTGGATCCGACCATTAACTAAGCGACAAGGTCCGACGATCAGCGGAGCGACGCGTAGTGCAGCGACGAAAGGATTGACGGCAGCGATGTATACAGAGATTGCGGCAGAACGAGACGCCCTGGAGCAGGCGATCGCCGACCTTGCCGGCGCCATGCCGGGCCGCCTCGGCGTCCACGTGCGCGTCCTGCCTGGGGACCTCGAAGTAAGCTTTCACGCCGACGATCTATTCCCGTCTGCTAGCGTGATCAAAATCCCGATCATGGTCGAGGCTTACCGGCAGTCCGCCAACGGCAGTCTTTCCCTCGAGGAGCTGTTGCCACTGATCCAGGAAGAGGTGACCGACGGTTCCGGGCTGCTGCAATATATGCATGTCGGATTGCAGCTCACCGTAACCGACGCGGTCGAGTTGATGATTGCGATCAGCGACAACACCGCCACCAATCTGCTGCTCCGGCGACTTGGCGTGGCAGAGGTGAACGAGACCATGCAGCAGTTGGGGCTGACTCAAACCAGGTCGGGCGGTCCCATCCGGGTAGCAAACGGCGACACGCCCCTCGAGCAGCGATCGCGCACAACCCCGCGCGAAATAACGACGCTACTGACGGGAATAGCACAGGGAACGATCGTCAGCGCCGACGCCTGCGCTGCGATGATGCGCCACCTCGAGCACCAGCTCTTTAACGACATGCTGCCGCGTTTCCTGCCGATTATTGCCTATCCGGAACGTGTAGGACTCGAGCAGATGCCGGTTCAGGTGGCGCACAAGACGGGCGGTCTCAGCGGCGTTCGCCTAGACGCGGGCATCATCACTGCGCACACGGCCACCGGCACACGAACGGCCGTGGTCAGCGCATTCACCGCGGACCTCGACGACGGCGAGATCTGGACGGTCGAGAACGTGGGCTGCCGTACCATCGCCGAGGTTGGCCGCCTGGTCTATGACGCGTTGCTGCACCTCCCTGATGGAGACCGCCAGGCATAGACGCCGCGTCAAGGGCAATTGCCGACCGAGCGTACAAGTGAAACAGCCGACCATGCCTATTCTCCCGAAGTGCACGGTGTTGGAGGCACACTAGGCCTCACAGCACCGAAGCATGGTCAACACGCGCCAGGCTTCGCCCGAGGTCCTTTAACACTGGTACGCCCAATGAATGCGGCGACCATCTCTAGTTCCGCGGCAAGGATCTGGAAACGGCCCGCTTACCCCACCAGCTCGACAGCCATATCGTCTCGGCCAGCCGGCTCAGCCTGCTTCCGCACGCAGCGGCCACTTAATCCCTCAATGCCCGTCCGGATTGGCCGTGAAGAAAGCTAAGCCCTGCGAGTGCCCGTGCGAGACTAATGCGGACGTGTTCAACTACCGCGGGCCACTCACTTACGCGACCGCCCGTCTTAGGCGGGAACTTCAGTGAAAGCTACTAGCCGGCAGCCCTCACGCGTTGATATAGGTCAAGCATTTGCTCGCCCATGGTTCTCACACTGAACTTCTCCTGAACTCGGGTTCGCCCTTGCTTTCCCATTGCTATAGCTCGGTCGGGGGCGCTGAGCAACGATCCAATGGCGTCTGCAAGAGCCTCGGGACCACGGGGAGGCACAAGTAGGCCAGTCTCACCATCGAGTACTATTGCGCTGGGTCCTGGCCCAGTACTCGCGACTACTGGTACGCCAACTGCCATAGCCTCGAGCAGGACAATGCCGAACGGTTCGCAATAGGAAGGCAGTGCGCACACTGTTGCCTGTGCCAGCAGTCGGTGTACATCGCGACGTCGGCCAAGAAAATGCACGTTCGAGTCAATACCGAGGGAGCGCGCATAATCCTTGAGTTCAAGTTCCATTGAACCTTGGCCAGCTACTAACAAATGCACATTGGAATGCCGCGCAAGCAGCGGAGGTATGCAGTCCAGAAGTGTTGTGTGGCCCTTCTCACGTTCGAGCCGTGCCGGCGTAATGATGAGCGGGCTGTGTGCGGGAATGCCCAGTTCCAGGCGGACATCATTTTTATTTCCTGCCGCCTTCTGCACCATTGCAATGTCAATGCCGAGAGGGACTACCGAAGTTCGATGTGCTGGAAACCGTTCGACGTGTATCATCTCTTTCTTCGCAATCTCCGTCGTCGTCACAGCATGATCGACACGGTGATGAATGAGGCGATGACCGAACAGACGGACTTGGGCCCGAAGTCCCGCGTCGTCAAGATACGCCGGGCGGACAAAATGCTGTGTAAACACGAGCTTTCGTTGAGGCGCGGTGGAAAGGAGCGCACCCGCCAGGAGAGAACTCCCAAGGTGCGCATGTATTATGTGGGGACCCCATCCGGCAATTGCCCGATGTGCAGCCGGCCAATCTACTGGGAGATTTCCGCGCCCAAGCCGAAGCGTGTCCATGGACACGCCCGCGCTACGACCACGCTCAAGCAGTTCTAAGTTTTGGTCACCACAAATAAGGCGGACTACTGCGCCTCGAGACACAATGAATTCCGACAATTGTGCTACGTGCGCTTCTGTTCCGGCAAAGGCGTTCGAAAGCACGAGTTGCGTAATACGCAACGATGATGGAACCGCTGGATTCTCAGTGTGCACGGAACTGTCCTAGGGAAGGAGTCCCGATTATTGCACCCTGGGCGCCACCAGTTGTTTCGTCTAGCTTTGTCGGACTTTGCAAGCTAGCACAAATACCGACAAGTAGGAAGAAGATCAGTCCGTCACCCCGCACCCAAATTGGCTCACTCAGAGCAAACACCAGGTACGACGTAATCGCGCTAAAACTTCCCTCTGCAATCCAATGGTCTGGATCATCTTTTGTATTGTGGTCGGCCTGAACGCCAAGCCAGAGGATACTGTATACCATCCAGAGAAACACCAGGAGACCCAGCGGACCCAACTCGGCCCACATATAAAGGATCGCATTGTGTGGATCATTCGTGTTGAAGTTAATCGGATCGCCGTTGTAGGTATCGTAGCTAATGTAGCCGCCCACCCCCATTCCTAGAACAGGATGAGACGCAATGAGATTCAGCGCGTCGCGCCAGATCACTCCGCGAATCAAAATAGTATTGGCGGCTCCATTCTGAACCGACGGTGCGAAGTCGCCAGCTCTCGTCAGAGAAGGCGGCACAATTGTTGCGATTGCGAGAACTAGAAGTACCAGCGTACCGATGTATATCGCAATGAATTTGCCGCCTCTGCGGGCCATAAGAACACCCAGTGCAACCACGACGCCGAGCCATGCCCCGCGCGAGCCCGTAAGGAGAAGAGCTAATATCCCAACGCCAGCAAGTGCCAACCAAATCCGTCGATGCTTAGGAGAGGTGGACAGAACTCGAGCGATGATCATAGGTACGCTAATCGCCAAAAAGGATCCTGCGCCGTTCTTATTAAGAAATAGGACCTGGACCGGACCGCTAACAGCTCCGTGCAAGAATCCGAAATAAAG
>JAQBPC010000003.1 GCA_028287725.1 Chloroflexota bacterium
TCGTCCCGAAAGTGGTCGGTCAGGCTCAAGCCTGAAAATGCTGCCTGACAGTCCTCGGTCAGCAGGGCTATGGTGCGCGGCGAGCCGGCGAGTACGACCTCCGATAATGGGCGCCCGTCGATCTGGAGACCGAGTACCGAGCCGGCGAAGGTACACATCAGTTGATGCCAGTCATCGGCGGCAAAGCCGGCTGGTAGGGCTGCGGCCGACAACTGTTCCACGCATGATTCGCCACTCCATACTGTGAGCTCGGACGTGGGCTCGATGGTGATTCGCGCGAGTGCGTGATCGCATGCGCGAAGCTCGAGCCCGTAACGACCAATGCCCATCAGACGGCGCAGGTTCACCTCGAGGAGCCAGGCAGACCCAAGCACTTCCTGCTGGTGCAGCAGTGCGAGCCTGGCGTAACGGTCATCCTGCACGACTATGCCGTCCTGCGCACGCCACGCCCCACCGTCAGGCGTCCACGAGGGAGACAAGGTCGATTGCGTGTGCTCGTAGAGGTCGCGCCAGCGCGGCAGAGCCGGCGCGGGCTGTTGGGTATCCGTCGGTCCTGCAGTCCACGGTTCATCACCGTGCCAGAACAGGCGGTCAAGGCAGGGCCGGCGCTCGGTCCGTTCCGGCGACAAGGTGTGATACGCGAGATAGAGGTCCGCATTGTTTGGGCCATAGACGACCGAGTTATGGCCAGGGCTTATTGCCCCGGAACGCCCTTGCAGCAAGAAGCGTGGTCCGTCCGGGCCCATTGCCTCTTGCCACGAAGTATCTCGCGAGTTGCTTGGTCCCATCGGCGTGTCTGCCACTGCGTAGCTGACCGCGTAGTTGTCTCTGTAGTAGCAGCCGCCGGAAAACATCTCGTGGTAGCGCCGCCGGTGTCGAAGGACCGTGGGCCCTTCGACGCAGTACCAATCGATCCCTGCACGCTCGAGGCGCCGAGCTTCGAACAGTTGCCAGGCATGCCGCGGCGGCGTCACCACGCTCGGTGAGCCTTCCACTGTGTAGGGGTCGCGCAGACGAACCACCACGTTTCCGACACCCGTAAGCGCGCTCGGATCATCACGGAGCTCCACGGTCATGTAGAGGTACCATTGGCCGTCATGATCGCAAAAGACGTGCGGATCGATCGCCCAGGGGAACAGGGCGCGGGTCAGGTCATGACCGCTGTCGACGAACGGCCCAGCGGGCACATCAGCCGTCGCGACACGGATGCCCGCGGTGAATTCGTCGGTGTGTACCGCGTAGTAAAGCAGGAACTTGCCGTTGTGCGCCGCCACTTCCGGCGCCCAGTAGCGGAAATATTGAGTGCCAAGCGGCTGGAGCGCGCGGCCGGCTTCCTGCCAATGCACCAGGTCGGAGCTGGTCAGAATCGGGAAGATACGCGCCCCGGCCTCGGGTCGTTCCTGTTGCTCGGTGCCGTACGCGTAGTAGCGGCCGCGAACTTTGAGCACAAACGGATCGGGAAAGCTGCCGCGCCAGAACGGGTTGCAGAAGGTCGCGGCACTTTCGCCGCCACTCATCGAGTGTCCATGACGATCGTCGTTCCCTCGCCGTCCGTGGCGCCGGCCGAGGCATGTTGCTGGATCAATGCGCGCATGTCCTGAGCGGTAGTTGTTTCGCTTCTGGTGAAGCCGTTCCCGTCTTCAGATGCGTCCAGGCGCCAGAGACCCATGCGCCGCAAATACCGCTCCAATGGATACGACTGCATGCTCTCCCACTCCATGTTGCGTGCGAACGCGGCTGAGTCCACTGCCTGCACTCCCTGAGGCGGGTAGCCGAGATGCGCCACGAAGTCTTCGACGAGATATTCGCCGGCGCCATAGGACCAGTCGATGAGGTCAATCATCGGCCACCAGGTGTAGCCGGCAACAGGAATGCCTCGTCGTTGCACTTGCTGCACGGCGGCGACCGAATCGCGTAGCCATGCGCTTCGGCGGTCGTCGTCGCCGTGGGTGCTCGTCTCACTGACGAAGAGCGGTACCCCATACCGTGTGTAGGCGGCGGTCAAGGCCTCCTTGAGGCCGCCGGTCCATGCGTCATAGCTCCGGCTGCGGAGGCGACCGTCATGCCGCTCCAGGAGATGAGCCGAGATTTCCGGATAGTAGTTCACGCCCCAAAGGTCCGGTGCGAATGGGCGCTCCGCAAAGGCTGCCCAGCTCTCAGGACCCGCGCCATGCGCCTCGAGCCAGGACGCCAGCGGGTGCGCGGAGTTGACGCGGCCGGTGAGCACGTCGCTCGGCAACCACGAACGAGCTTGCCAGTGGTCCACGTCCTCGGCTCGCGCACCGTCCCCCGCGACATAGTTGGCCGAACACTCGACATGCGCAATGCCGATGCTCGAGTCAACGTCGCGTATGGCGTCCGTCGCTGTTACGATGCCCAGGCAGACCTGCCTCAGCACTGTGATAAATCCGGCATCGCCTTGCGAATGGGGTGGCCAAATTCCGCGCAACCCGCAGAACTCCGCTGTGATCAGCGGCTCGTTGAGCGGCGTGTACCAGCGCACCTTGTCGACATAGCGCGCGGTCACTGCCCGCGCAAAAGCCGCCACAGCCTCGGGATAGGATGGGTTGAGGAAGCCATCTTGCAACCACAGTGGCGGGCCGTAGTGGACCAGATCCAGGATGAGCGTCAGGCCAAGCTCCCTGGCCGCGTAGTCGATGACAGGATCGGTCCAGGTCCAGTCGAATACACCGATCGCAGGATTGACGCGGTACCAGGGAATGCCGTACCGCAGTGCGCGTAACCCGAGCGACGCCGCTCGATCGAGGTCATCGCGCCATTGCTCGTAGTGGCCGGTCAAGAGATATTCATCGAGACCGCGCCCGCTCTTAGGATGTGGGTGCGGAATAAACGTGTCCTCAAAACCCCCGGTCCATACGAAGCCACGCGGATCGCTTGAAAATGGCGCGAACAGAGTCATGACCCTCCACCTCTAATGTTTGTAGCAATGGTCGAGCGCACAGTCGGATCGATGGACGCGCCAGAGGTCACTCTTTCAGGCCGGTCACAGCGATCCCCTGGATGAAATATCGTTGAATGGATAGAAACGCAATCAGCAGGGGGGCTATCGCGAGCGATGCGCCGGCCATGAGTACCGCGTACTCGTATTGGTGCTGACCGGTGAGGGTCGCCAGGCCGACTGTGAGGGTTTCCATGCCCGTGGATGTCGTCATGACCAGCGGCCACAGCAGGTCGTTCCAATTGTACATCAGGTGGAGCACCGCCAGCGTGGCCAGCGCGCTGGTGGAAAGCGGCAGGATGATGCGCCAATAGATGCTGAACAC
>JAQBPC010000056.1 GCA_028287725.1 Chloroflexota bacterium
GTGATCAGCGTCTGGTAGCTGCTCTGGAAGCCGGCCAGGCTGGTCCCGTTGTTCACGTCGTTGATGCCGGCGAAGATGATCGTGGCGTTGGCATTCGCGGCGTAGGCCGGGAAATCCGCCGCCCCACGGCCGGCCATGTTCGCCGCGGTGGTGCCCTGGATGCCCATGTTCGCGTCGTTCCACCCCAGCAGCTTGGCCAGCCGGGTGAGGTAACTGTTGCGCACGTCGTAGAACTGCCCGCCCACCTGGCTGGCCGCCCAGTCCGCGAAGTACGTGTCCGGCGGCACGGTGGTGCCCGCCCCATACATCGGCGAGGCGCCTTGCGTCACGCTGTCGCCGATCGCTGCCACCTTCCCGCCCGTCGCGTTCCGCG
Source organism: Chloroflexota bacterium (assembly GCA_028287725.1). Classification (GTDB taxonomy): domain Bacteria; phylum Chloroflexota; class UBA5177; order JANWHV01; family JANWHV01; genus JANWHV01. Next base: position 374 of record JAQBPC010000056.1, read on the forward strand.
CGGCCCAGACGCCGAGGCTGCCCGTGCCCGCGTCGCCGTAGCTGGTCACCGCCGCGCCGGCCGCGTAGCTGTTGGTCAGCGCCGCCACGGTCAGCACGTTCCCGGCCACGCCGCTCACCTGGCGCAGCTCCTTGCTCGGCAGCACGCCGATCTGCAGCCAGCTACCGATGGCGATATTCCCCAGCGCGGCCACGGTGATCGTGGTGTTGCCGGCCGCGGCCGGGGCGCTCAGGGTGGTGCCGTTGTGCACGCGGAAGGCGGTGAAGTTCTTGGTCAGGGCGTTGCCGCCGTAATACAGCATGCTGATGGTATGCGTGCCGTTGGCGAGCCCGCTGACCACCGGCATGTACAACTTGATGCCGTTAGTCGCAGGACTGGTCCACCCCAGCTGGATGAGCTGCGCCGGCCCGCCGTCGACCACCAGTTGGTAGATGCCTACCGGCGATATGCCGTTATCCGCCGTGCACAGGATGTCCAGCCCGGTCCCCACGAAGCTGAACTCGAAGGTCAGCCCGAAATACGAACCGGCGGTGACAAAGTAGGTGCTGACCTTGTTCGACCCCCAGCGCGTGATCGGGCTGGCCACGTTCGGAAAGTTCGTGTTGGCGATGTTACTGGTAATAGCCGTCTGCGGCCTGGCCGTGCTGGTAACTGCCTGCGTGCCGCCGCTCAGGACGAACCGCGAGAGGTAGTGGCCGCCCACGTCGAAGCTGAGCCGGAAGAGATGGTTCCCGGCCGCCAACCCCGTGGCCAAGGCGACCGTCCCATAGCCGGCCGCGGGCACTACATTGGTCGGCGCCGCGCCGTCCACCGAGATGCTGACCGGATTGGTGCTGAAGAACCCGAACAGCGAGAGCCCCGTGCAATTGGCGGTGAGCTCCACATGGTAGCCGCTATCCGCGGCCGCGCTATAACTCGTGGTCGACCCGTTCGGCCGCAGCACCGGGATGATGTTGGCGGGCCCGCCGGGTGTGTTGCTGCTGTAGGTGAACACGCCCATGACATCAATGAGATCGGTCCACGATGCCAGGCCGTAGATGCCCGTGATCCCCGCGCCGTAATGCCGCTCCGCTTGCGGATTGCCGAGCAGGCTGCCGTAGCAGGCGAAATCGGCGCCCTGGCCCTGCGCGGGGAGCGTGGACCCATCCACGGAGAGCACGCCGAACGTGCTGGTCGCCGCGCCGCCCGCGGTGGTGCCCGCGAAGAGGCCGTCGACATAGATGGCGCCGTTGGCATTCGTCCACAGCATGAAGATGTAGTGCCAATTCCCATCGTTGATCGCCACGGGGTTGTTCGAGGTGTTGGAGAAGGTATTGCCGTCGGTGGGTCCGGCCTTCCGCAGTTGTGCTCCTTTGAAGCCCACCTTGAAGCCGAAGGCGTTCATGATGCACTGGTCCCCGGCCGGGCTCGCCGTGGTCTTGAACCAGCACTCCGCGCTGCCGCTCACGGGCCCGGCCAGCCCCGTCACCACCCCGCCGCCAGCGGCCGCCTGGCTGAGCGAGCTGGCCGCGGCGTCGCCGGGGATGCTGTTGGCCACCCACGCCGGCGTGGTGTAGGTGCCGTTATGGCCGTTGCCACTCGCATCCACCATGGCCACGCCGCTGCCTTCCGCCAGGCGCCAGAAGCCCAGGGGCGCATCGGCCAGAATCACGCTGCTATACGACACCACTCACCTCGGTTCAGCCCTGTCACGGTCCTCAAACATGGATGGCTACGACGCCTGCGCATCGCCTGCGCCTAAAGGCGCATGGCAGGATGACGGCGCCTGAAGGCGGTGTATCCGCGATTCCTGGCCGGCACTACGCCTCCACCAGCACAATCGCGCAATGGTAGCTGGGCGAGGTAAGCTGGGTCCGCGGGTCACGCACCTGCTCCACGAAATCGTCGAAATGCACCTGGTAGCTCGCGCCGTCCAGGTCGGTATAGGCCAGGGTGACGACGCCACCCGCCGGCACCTTCTCGTAGCTGGCCCGCAAGGCATCGCGCAACGCCTTTCCCGTGACCGGCAGCGTCTGGCCACTGTAGTCCGTTAGCTGGTTCAGGCACAGCACGGTCATGTGCCACTCCCGCTTCCCCGGCCCCAGGTCCACGTAGCGCTCGCCGCCGCCCTTCACGACCGTGGACTTCCGCAACCGCGCCCGTTTCATGGCATAGGCGTGTGGCTCCACGAAATAGCCCACGCCGTCCAGAACTACCTGGCAATCGACCCCTATTGTTGGCATTAGACTTCCTTTTGTGCCTTTGACACCTCCGATGAATCCGGATGGCAAGGGTAACTCCGGCTAAAGCCGGTTGCACGCTGCACCACACCCGGCTTCAGCCGGTCAGTCTTCTACCATCCGGATTCATCCGGAGGTCCAGGCTTCAGCCGGTCGGTCTTCTACCATTCGGTTTCAACCGGAGGCCCAGCGTCTCCCGCCCCATACGACACCTGAGCCGGATCTCACGTCCATTGCCATCGGCTAGGCACGCTCCCCCATTGCGAGGTGGCGGCATAGGCGGCGTCGCGTTGCCGCTTCACCTCCTCCAGCCGCTCCTTGAATAGCGCGAGCAATGCGCTCCCCGTCGCTTGCCAGTGCTCCGGTGTCTTCACCTCACTCACCCGGTCGCGCAATTCGCCATCCTGGTATTCGAACAGGTCGTTCGTGGGCACCTGAAATGCCAGACAAGCGTACGCCGCCGCGCCCAGCAGCACCACATCGTGATGCTGCTCCGGCACCGTGGTCCCGTTCGCCGCCAGCACGTGCTTGCTGGCGTAGGTCACGGCCAACGAGCCGGGATTCGTGGGACTGGGGAGCCGGCTATCGGCGATCTGCAGCTCCAGCAGAGGCACGTTCAAGCTGCCATCCGCCACCGGCGCCGGAATGCCCAGCGCACCATCGCCCAGCGTGTCGACGAAGCTGGTGGTACTGTTGTCGGCGATCATCGCCACGAGCAGATAGGGCGGGCTCCCGCTCCCCGTCGTCCTGTACACGTTGCGGCCCGTGCAGTACGGCAACGGACCAAGCGGCAGGCTCACGATCGTTTGCTGATGCGGCACGAGTAGACTCGCCGAGGGCGTGCTCACCGCCGTCTCGCCCGCGATACCGAGGTACGTCACCACGTACTGGTACGTGCCGTTCAGCGCGCCGGGCGTCACCCCGTTCAGCGTCGCGCCCGGCGCCGGAGGCGTGCCCAGCAACGGCTGCAACAGCTCGCGATACGGCACCATGCGGCGCGGGAAGAGTCCGGTCGGATACTCCACCGACTCCACCCACCACGAAGGGCCGGCACCGGCCTGGCCGGGGATCTGCGTGGCTCCCGGCGCCGTGGGCACGGCGTAGAGTCGCGATCCGCCCACGGCGGGAACCAGCGCCACCTGGGTCCAGGGCATCACGAAGCTGTACTGGTCGAGCGCGCGGTCGATGGCCCGCGTCAGGTCGCCATCCTGCCAGCGCGGACTCGCACCCGCCTGGTCAAAAATATCCTGCCGCAAGCGTACCAGCGCATCGGCCAGCGTGGGCGCCGAGAAGCGTAGCACGGCGGGAGAAGGCG
>JAQBPC010000104.1 GCA_028287725.1 Chloroflexota bacterium
CCTCGGCGTCACATTGCCGCTCACCAATACGCAGGAGCAGGTTACCTATTTCGCGACGCCTTCCTTGCGTGAATTCCATCCGGATCGATTTCCTGCCTGGATCTGGTACGACAATCCGTGCTTCTACGGCGTGCCGGTCTATGGCGAGGAGCGCGGAGTCAAGGTAGCCCAGGACATCGGTGGGCGTGAAGTAACACTGCAATCACGCACTTTCGATGAAGACAAGAAGACAACGGCGCGTGTTGGCGCATTCATGCGGCGTCACTTGCCGCTGGCGCTCGGCCCGGCAGTAGCGACGAAGACCTGCATGTACACGCTCACGCCCGACCGCAACTTCGTTATTGACACTTTGCCCTCACATCCGCAAATCTCACTTGGACTTGGTGCCGGCCATGCGTTCAAGTTCGCGTCTATTATTGGCCGCGTGCTGAGCGATCTAGCGATTGACGGATCGACCAACTACAACGTTGGCGAGTTTGCCGTAGACCGGCCGATCCTTACCATGCAGAATCCGCCGCGCGCATTCGAGGATTATCTCGCCAAGAATCTCTTGCCCGTCGCGGACTGACTGGGAATCTATATAAAAGGGAGGCCGGCGCCATAGACGGGCGCCAGCCTCCCTGTATTCGAACTCAGGCACGCGATTTTACTTGATGGAACCCAGGCGCGAGCTGACGTAGCGTCGAATATCCAGACTGCTGTCTTCCATTTGGGCGTAATAGCCCGAGCCGAAGGGGCGCGACGACATACCCCGCTGCACACCCGAGCAGATCACCCAGTCCTGTTTATTGACGACGTCCCAGAACTCGACCGCATCGGACGGATCGTAGTCTGGCTTGGCCATTTCCCTCGGATCAAACAGGAAGTCGCAGGTAATCGTGGTGTGCCCAGGATCACGCGCCCACAGCGTAAATGCCGCAATGTGGTCCGACGAGAAGCTCACCAGCAGGTTTGGGTAGATGAGCTGACCCTTGTGGCGGGTAATCTCAAAGTCATCCAGACCCTCGAAAGGAACACGGTTCGTGGTGCCGGAGAACGTAAACGTCGTTGCGCCGTCGCGGTGCGGGATCCCGTTCGCCCAATCGAGCTCCGAGCCGCCGTGCTGCTTGAATGCCGGCACGAGCTCGCATAGCTCAGGATGGACACCGCCGCAATGGTAGCATTCGTTGTAGTTCTCCATTACGACCTTCCAGTTGGCCTCTACTTCGTAGACCAACCGTTTCCCAACGCGCAAGGAACTTAGCGGGTATCGCTTGAATTCCTCAGGTACGAGTCCAAGCTGCTGTAGGAGCGTGCGGCCTTCGGCCCCGGCTTCCGCGGGCGAGAGGTTCACGAACATAAACCCGCCCCAGACGTCGACGCCAACCGGGTACAGCGAAAAGTTCTCTTTCTTGAAGCGATCCGACTCCCGGAGATACGGCGTGCCGCGTAACTTGCCTTCGAAATTGTAGGACCATTGGTGATATGGGCAGGTAATCGAGTTGTGGAAGCTGCCGCTACCGCTCGGGCCGTCGCCCTCCTGCGGACGCGGCGTGTCTTCTAGCGCCAGCCGGCACCCGCGATGGCGGCAGACATTATAGAAACCATTCAGCGCGCCGGTCTTGCTGCGCAGGATGATGATGCTCTCACCGAGCACATCAACTACCAGGTAGTCGCCAGGATTAGGCACCTGCTCCTCACGGCCGACACAGTACCAGTCGCGAAAGAAAATGTGCTCCTTCTCTCTCTGGAAAATTTCCTTGGAAAGATAGTAAGAGCCAGGTAGGCTGGACTCTAAGTGGGAAGCGACTGCCGGTTGGTCAATATCGACGTCTACCTCTGTGGTCATCCTTAGGTCCTCACGTGCTGAGCAACAAAACGCCTATCGCCTGTAGGTCTACCGGGATTCTGCTTGAAGCATATCACGCATTTCCGTCCGTCCACACACGCCAATTCTTGCCGAATCGAATGTCGTTAGCGCAACGCGATGTCAAGATCTTGGATGATGTCCTCCGCAGTCTCCAGCCCTACCGAAAGCCGAATCAGCCCTGGCGCAATGCCCGCCGCTTCCCGTTCAGCATCGCTTTGGAAGGCGTGGACCATGGAGGCAGGATGTGTTATCAGGGTCTCCACTGCGCCGAGGCTCACCGCGAGCACACAAACCTCGGTGCGTGACACGGCGCGATACGCTGCTTCGAAGCCGCCTTTGAGATCGAACGCTACCATGCCGCCAAATCCCCCAGGCATCTGTCTCCGGGCAAGGTTGTGCTGTGGGTGTGACGGAAGGCCGGGGTAATAGACGCGGGCCACTGCGGGGTGCGACTCAAGAAACTGTGCTACAGCCATCGCATTCTGATTGTGGCGTTCCATTCGGAGGGTGTAGGTTCTCAGGCCGCGCTGCAGCAGCCACGCGTCGAATGGATGGAGTACGGGACCATACTGTCGCAGGTAGTCCCACATCATATCGATGCGCTCTTTGGTGCTCAAGATGACACCCGCGGTCACGTCGCTGTGGCCATTCAAGTACTTCGTGGCGCTGTGAATTACCACGTCGCAGCCAAGCTCCAGTGGATGCTGATTGTAGGACGAGGCAAAGGTGCTGTCGGTGATGGCTATGGCGCCGGCAGCATGGGCCAGCTCAGCGGTTGCCTTCAAATCAGTGAGGTCGAGCGTGGGATTGGTCGGAGACTCAGTGTACACGACGCGCGTATTAGGTCGGATAGCCCGCGCGAACGCCTCGACATCGGTCTGGTCGACTTGCGTCACCTCAATGCCGAATTTTGGCAGTGTCGAAGTGAGCTGCGAGAGCGTCGCGGTGTAGTGCGTCAGCTGCGCGACGAGATGGTCGCCGGCCTTTAGCGTGGACATGAGTGCAATTGTGACTGCGGCCATGCCCGAGCCAACGGCCAGCGCGGCCTCGGCGCCTTCGAGGTCGGCGAGCATGGCCTCCACCTGCTTGGTGTTCGGCGTCGCCAGCCGGCCATAGAACATCTCAGGCGCTACCTCCAAGGCAAGCGCGGCGCCATCTTCCGGCGTACGCATCTGGAACGTGCTGGTCTGGAAAATCGGTGGCGCTACCGGCGCGGCCACGCCGACCTGTCGAGTCCCGTGGATCAGGCGCGTGTCCATGCCGTTCCGGCGCCGTTGCTCGTTCATGTATTGGTCCTTTCAGTCCGCTGTGAAATACCGCTGAAGTCGCGTGATTAGCTGCGTTCTACTGTACTGTAGCAACAGATTGTTCCGCATCTGAGCGAAATCCGTGCGAAGCTCCGATTCCACTGAGTTCCATCGACTCACGTGACAAACCTTGTTGACACCGAATATGTGGGGTGTTACGCTCACGCCAACCTCAGCACTGGCGAAGGCCAACGATGTGGGCTGCGCTGTGCCAGGGATTGGCCGGTTCAAGGAGGTAAACGTGGACGAGGAACTATCAGGCTTGCTCCGCGACTATAGGTCGGGGCGGCTGTCCCGGCGTGATTTCGTTCAGCGTGGCGTCGCGATGGGCATGACCGTGTCTGTCCTGGGCATGATTTTACATAACGCTGGTCCTGTTCGCGCTGCCATGGCGCACTCAGTATCTGGGGCGCGCAAGGGTGGTACGCTGCGCGTGGCGGTGGTTCCGCCGTCGACCCCACTAGACCCTGCACTTATCGGCGATGTGGCCACCATATTAGTTGGCGACAATATTTACAATTTCCTCGTTCGTCTCGACCACAACCTTATCCCGTATCCGGACCTCGCAACGAAATGGAGCGTCTCGAAGGATGGTCAGGTATGGACCTTCCCGTTGCACAAGAATGTGAAGTTCCACAGCGGTAAACCATTCACCGCCGACGACGTGCTGTTCACAGTGCAGCGCACGCTCAATCCGAAGACGGGATCCCCGGTCGCGAATCTTTTTGCCGGCATTAGCAAGATGGTGAAGCTGGATGACTACACGGTCCAGTTCACGCTCAAAGCGCCGAATCCCGACTTCCCGGTTAACTTTGCCGACTACCATATGTGCATTCTCGAGAATAACTTCTCCGGTAATTTCAGCACGAAGCCATCTGGCACCGGGCCGTTCATGCTGAAGGAATATGTGCCGGCAGACCACGCGACGTTAGTTCGGAATCCGTCCTATTTCGAAAACGGCTATCCGTACCTCGATGCTATCAAGCTCGTATTCCTTCCTGACGTGTCCACGCAGATCGCGGCGCTGAAGTCCGGCACCGTCGACGCAATGACCAATGTCACGCCCGCGCAGGCTCAGCCGCTGATGAACGTTTCGGGCATCACCGCGCTTCCGCTGGGTACTACCGGATTCAACAATCTGCGCATGCGTGCCGACAAGAAGCCGTTCAACGACCCACGGGTGCGCATGGCATTCAAGCTGGTAACCGATCGCAAGGCAATCAATGCCGCGGTGCTCCGAGGCGTCGGTACAGTCGGTGACGACCATCCGATTTCGCCGGCCTATGGCGAGTGGTATACGAACATCGGTACCCGCCAGCTAGATATTCCCAAGGCTAAGGCCCTGCTGGCGCAGGCCGGCTATCCTAAAGGGCTTTCCGTGACATTGACCACGCAGGTGGCCTACGGCGGCTCGGATTTTGCAGTCGCGTTCCAGCAGCTGGCCGCCGCGGCGAATATCAACGTCAATATCGTGCTGGATGGCGGAGGCTCGTATTTCAATACCGATTGGCTGACGGTGCCGCTGGGCATTACGTCGTGGGGCGCTCGCCCCGTGCCGAATACCATTCTGCAGCAGCTCTTCGTCACCGGCCAGCCGTACAATGAGGCGCATTACAGCAACAAACACCTGGATGCGCTGATTGCCGCCGCCGGCTCCGAGCTAAATCCGAGCAAGCGCAAAGGCCTTTACAAGCAGATTGAAACACTGATCAGCGAGGACGGTCCCTCTATCATCCCAATCTTCACCACCTTCATCTTCCCTTTCAGCAACAAGGTGAAGGGCTATCAGCCGATACCAAACACTTTCCAGTACTACAAAAGCGTTTGGTTGTCCGCGTAACCGACGAGCGGAGGGCGGGTCGCTCCAAGCGATCCGCCCTCTGCGCTCCTCACAAACGTCCATTGCAGGTTGGTGAATGGGACGATTTATCCTTCGGCGCAGCTTGCTCATTATTCTGGTGCTTTTTCTGGTATCGGTGATCGTCTTTTTGATCACGAGTATCATCCCAGGTGATCCGGCTCAGGCAATATTGGGCCAATCGGCTACACCGGAAGCACTACATGCGGTGCGCCATCAGCTTGGGCTCGACCAGCCCGCCATTCTCCGGTACTTTTCCTGGCTGGGGAATCTGCTGCGGGGTAACCTTGGCGAGTCTCTGACATTCCAGGTGCCAATCGGACCTCTGCTACTGAGTAAGCTCGGCAATTCGGCGATTCTCGCCGGGGCCGCGCTTCTCTTCACCGTCCCGATTTCTCTGCTGTTGGGCGTCATTGCCGGCCTCACGAAGAATCGATGGCCGGACACCACGATCTCGCTTTTAACCCTAGCTGGCGTCGCGCAGCCGGAGTTTGTGACCGGGACGTTTCTCATCGCAATCTTCGCGACCTGGCTCCACTGGCTGCCGGCGACCAATACCTTTGATACCAGCATTGGCTTCTGGCCTATGGTGCAGTCGTTCATCATGCCTGTGGTTACCCTCTCACTCGTGCTGCTGGCGTATATCGGCCGAATGACGCGTACCAGCGTTATCGACGTGATGGAAACCGATTATGTCCGTACCGCGATTCTCAAGGGTATGCCCTATCGCACCGTGGTGCTTCGACATGCACTGCGTAACGCACTATTACCGTCGATAACGATCATCGCCTCGAATGTGGGATGGCTGCTTGGTGGCATTGTCGTGACGGAGAGTTTATTTGGATATCCCGGCCTTGGCCGCCTCTTGTTGCAGGCGGTGCAAGGTCGCGATGTACCGATGTTGCAGGACATTACGCTGCTCATCGCGCTCGTGTTCTCTCTTTCAAATCTGGCGGCGGATGTGCTTTATGCTCTGCTCAATCCTCGCGTGCGGTTGGCCTGATATGAGGCATGTGCTGTGGAAATAGCTGAGCGTCCACCGGTATCCGGGACCGCGCACCGAGGTGCGCGACGCCGCAATCTGAGCTGGTGGCTTGGTCAAATGCGAGCGCAGCCGTTAGCGTCCTTCGGCGCATTGCTGGTTGTTGCATGGATTGTAATCGCGATTTTCGCGCCCTTAATTGCGCCATATAGCGCGATCAAAGGAGACTTCTACAACCTGCAAGCGGCTCCATCTGGGCAGCACCTGTTTGGCACGGATAACCATGGGCGCGACATCCTGAGCAGGGTAATTCTCGGCAGCCGCTCGGTGATGCTGCTCGCCGGAATTTCCACCCTCGTCTCACTCATCTGCGGGACGATTATCGCGCTGGTGTCCGGATATTACGGCGGCGCAGTCGATGAGGTGTTGATGCGCATCGCCGACGCGGCAATGGCGCTCCCCGCGGTTCTGCTCGCGTTGCTGATACTTGCCATGATCGGCCCTGGAGACCTGGGCCTGTTCGCTTCGACGGTGATCGTTTTTTCGCCGCTGGTCGCGCGCGTCGTCAGAAGCGCCGTGCTGCCGCTTGCCGGTCGTGAGTTCATCGCGGCAGCGAAGCTGCGCGGCGAGCGCGGACCATCGATTATGATCCGGGAGTTACTTCCCAACTTGCTAGGAGTGCTTGCCGTCGAGGGCTCGATACGTCTGGGCTACGCGATTTTCCTCATCGCGTCGCTTGGATTCCTCGGGGTGGGTGTGCAGCCACCGACGCCGGACTGGGGTGTTATGGTGAGCGAGGCACAGGAATATGCGTCGGTTTCGCCCTGGATGGTCATCTTCCCGTCGCTCGCCATCGCGTCGCTGGTGATTGGTGTCAACCTGGTCTCTGATGGGGTCAAGCAGCTGATAACAGCTATGGAACAGCGGGGCCAGTCCGATCCAGAAAGCCTCGTTCCGGCCGCGACCACGTTCCCACAGACTACGCCGGTAGGAGGGGAAGCGTGAGCTTGCCGTTGCTCGAGGTCCGTAATCTACATGTGGCGTTTGGCAAGGGTCGCGCACGAGTTCCTGCCCTTCGCGATATCTC
>JAQBPC010000146.1 GCA_028287725.1 Chloroflexota bacterium
CTGCAGAAGAACGGTGGGTTCATTCCAGGCTACCGCCCGGGCAAGCACACGGAAGACTACCTGAACCGGGTGTTGAACCGCATTACGCTGGCCGGCGCGCTATTTCTGGCGATCATCGCGACGTTGCCGTTCTTGGCCAGGCCCTTCTATGGCAGCAACAACTCGTTGCCGCTGGGCAGCACCGCATTGCTCATCGTTGTAGCGGTAGTGCTCGATACGATGAAGCAGCTTGAGGCCCAGTTGATGATGCGCAACTATCAGAGCTTCATTCGCTGATGTACGAAGCTGGAGGACCTTTCCCATGCCACAATCAGGCGCAGGCCGTTACGGCGCCGGAAGCAGGGCTGGAATGCAAAAAGGCTTCCTTGCTGCAATGGGGTGGTATGAACATCGTTATTGTTGGCCCGCCAGGCGCTGGAAAGGGCACTCAAGCAGATCGACTCAGCGCCTGGATGAAGGTGCCGCACATCGCCTCGGGCGATTTCTTCAGAGCGGAATTGCGTGCCGGCACGACGTTGGGCCTCAAGGCACAGGCGTATATCGACAAGGGGCAGCTGGTCCCAGATGAGCTTACGACGAGCATGATACTTAATCGGATTTCGATGCCGGATTGCGCGGCCGGCGTTATCCTCGACGGGTACCCCCGTACGCTGCCACAGGCCCGGGCCCTCGACGCAGCGCTCGCACAAGAGGCGACCGGCAGGACAATCGACATGGTTCTGTTGCTCACGGTGAAAGAGGAAACGGTCGTGCACCGGATGGTCGACCGTATCAGCTGTGCGAATTGCGGGAAGGTGTACAACCTCACCTATAAGCCACCGCGGGAACCGGGGAAATGCGATCGCTGCGGGCATAACCTGTATGTGCGGTCCGACGACAAGCTCGCAACGCTGCAGGAGCGTCTGCAAATTTACCGCGCTGAGACTACGCCAATGATTGAGTATTACGAGCAACGTAACCTGGTGCACTCGTTTAACGGCGAGCGTGATATGGACCTGGTTTTCAAAGAATTGCAGGAGTGCATCGCTTCCCATGGCTAACATCCGTCTCAAATCCGCGCGGGAACTGGAGTTGATGCAGCACGCCGGCCAAATTGTGGCCGATACGCTGCTGTTGTTGCGTGGGCATTTGAAGGATGGCGTCGTAACGCGCGAGTTAAATGACATCGCCGAGGAATACATAGCAAGTCGGGGTGCCGTCACCAGCTACGCCCAAGTAGGTTTTGACGGAGTCGTTTGTGTCTCTGTCAACGAAGAGGTAGTGCACGGCATACCGGGCCCGCGAGTGCTACGCGCAGGCGATGTGGTGGGCCTCGATATAGTGGTAATCTATGGCGGATACCACGCCGATGCGGCAATTACTGCCGGTGTCGGCATAATTTCGCCACAGGCACAGCACTTGTTGACCTCGACGGAGAACGCCCTCGCGCTCGGTATCAGCCTCGCTACGCCTGGGCGCCATCTCTTCGATGTTTCCGCCGCCATTCACGACTATATCGAGTCGGAAGGCTTGAGTGTTGTCCGAAACCTGGTGGGCCACGGTATTGGTCGGAGCATGTGGGAAGAGCCGCAGGTCCCGAACTACCGTCAGGGTTCTCGCGGGCCGGTGCTGCGGTCCGGGATGACATTTACCATCGAGCCGATGGTCAATGCTGGACGGCCAGAGACCAAGACATTGAACGATCAATGGACGATCGTTACCAAGGATCGCAAGTTGTCCGCTCACTTCGAGCACACTATCGCGGTCGCGGACAACGGATCTCAGATATTGACGGTGCCAAGCGATCGCAGCAAGACATGGGCAACAGTGCCGCCTGCTCCACGTCAAGAGGTGCACATAGCGCGCAGTATGTGATATCATCTATAGTCGCGCCTTCATTTAGGGAGATTCTGCATGAAAGTCCGTCCTTCTGTTAAGAAGCGGTGTCCGAAGTGCAAGTTAATTCGCCGCCACGGTGTGGTGATGGTAATTTGCTCAGAGGCAAAGCACAAGCAACGTCAAGGTTAATAAAAACGGTCCCGGAGCGCGGCTGCACCGGGACCGATCGCTGCATTCCGTCCGGTGGCATTCTAGGTAGCGGTGGGTAGTACCCCTCCGATCGTCAAGGAGAAATCGATTGGCTCGTATCGCCGGCGTCGATATTCCGCGCGATAAGCGCGTGGTAATTGCCCTTACTTACATCTTCGGAGTCGGTCTGACAACCAGCAAGAAAGTGTTGGTCGCAACCGCTATCGATGAGAACATCCGCGTAAAGGATCTCACCGAAGAAGACGTCAACAGGCTGCGCGAATACATTGACCGGAACTTTCGCGTCGAAGGCGATCTGCGCCGCGAAATAGGGTTAAACATCAAGCGGCTGCAGGAAATTGGCAGCTATCGTGGCATCCGTCATCGTCGGAAGCTGCCGCTCCGCGGGCAGCGTACTCGCACAAACGCTCGGACGTTGCGTGGTGCGAAGAAGACTGTCGGCGCGCGCCGCAAGGCCAAGAAGTAGACATTAATCCGGTCGCGTGATGTCACGCGGCCGGCACTCACACAGCATGCGTGGGCATGTCAGGGGGGAGCAAAATGGCTGATGCCAAGGGCGCCGCAAAGCGGAGAAGCCCGGTACGTGGAAGGCGCCGCGAACGGAAGAATGTGCCGATTGGACAGGCGCATATCCACTCGACTTTTAATAATACTATTGTGACGATTACTGATCCGACCGGCGGCGTGGTGTGCTGGGGCAGCGCTGGGGCTGCTGGGTTCAACGGGAGCCGGAAGAGCACCCCATATGCCGCGCAGATGAGTGCTGACGTTGCGGCGCGTAAAGCGCTGGAGCATGGCATGCGCCAGGTCGACGTGTTTGTAAAGGGTCCCGGATCCGGACGTGAGTCCGCGATCCGCGCATTGCAACAAGCCGGGTTGAGCGTCAGCTCGATCACGGACGTAACACCGATTCCACATAATGGTTGTCGCCCGCCAAAGCGGCGACGAGTCTAGGGAAACTACAGAGAGGAGGGTGCGGTAGGTACCGGCAGGGAGACTCAGACATACCACTGGGTGGTAGGCAGGAGTATTCGCTGTATGTGTACCCTCGCGCAATATGGCACGATACACTGGGCCTGATTGCAAATTGTGTCGCCGAGAGGGCATTAAGTTGTTCCTCAAAGGCGAGCGTTGTATGACCAAGAAGTGCGCGATCGAGCGCCGTCCGAATCCGCCTGGCCCGCATCAGCAGCGCCGCCGCAAGCCGTCTGAGTATGGCCTGCAGCTCCGCGAGAAGCAGAAGGCACGTCGGATTTACGGCCTCCTCGAGACGCAATTCCGAAAGACCTTCGGAGAAGCGAGCAAGAAGACCGGTATGACCGGCGAGACGCTGCTCCGATTTCTGGAGCAACGGCTTGACAACGTCGTGTTCCGGCTTGGCTTTGCCGCGAACCGCGAACAGGCGCGCCAGCTGGTGACTCATGGTCACTTTGATGTCAATGGTCGAAAGACCAACATCCCATCGTACCGCGTTCGCGTCGGTGACACAATCAAGGTGCGCGACGGTAGCCGCAGCCTTACGTATTTTAAGGACGTTGCAGAAACACTGCGCTCCAAGCCGGTGCCGCAGTGGCTCAGCCTCCAGGCGGAAAGCCTCGGTGGCAGCGTTGTAGCGATCCCCGAGCGATCGGACTGCGATCAAAGCGTGCGCGAGCAGCTGATCGTCGAATATTACTCGCGCCGCGTCTAGGACATAGGTAGGGCCGTTGATTACGTCAGACAGTTGGGCCACTCAGGCCTATAACGATCCAGCGAGGGTACGTCCCTTGTTGGATGGAAATACGACCCCGTCTCCGTTCCGGATTGAAGCTACCAAGCTGTCCTCAACTCATGGCCGATTCGAAATCGAGCCGTTGGAGGAAGGCTACGGTGTGACGTTGGGCAACGCCCTGCGTCGCATTCTGCTGTCGTCACTTTCCGGCGCCGCGATCACCTCGGTGAAAATTGATGGGATTCGCCACGAGTTTTCGGATATTCCTCATGTTCGTGAGGATGTCACCGAGCTCGTGTTGAATCTCAAGAAGGTTCGCCTCAAGTCGTATGTTGACCAGCCCGTTTCGATTGAGCTTGACGTTCGCGGTAACCGCGAGGTTACGGCTGCCGATCTGCAGGTTCCCAGCAATGTTGAGGTCGTAAACCTCGATCAATACATTGCAACAATGGATTCTCCCGATGCCGAGCTGCACGCGGAGATGATCGTCGAACGCGGCAAGCGCTATCTTCCTTCCGACCAGAATGAAAGTCCGGACCTCGGCACAATTCCGATCGATGCGGTCTTCAGCCCCATTCGACGTGTGAACTACGTCATCGAACGTAAGCGCGTTGGGCCGATGACGAACTTCGAGCGGCTCGTGCTGGAGATTTGGACCGATGGCACTATGGCGCCAAGCGATGCTTTGACGGAGAGCGCTGAGATTCTTCGCCACCATTTCCAACAGGTGGCCGATTTCGGCAAGGCCGACGTGGGCGTTGCCGCAAAGGCGCCAAGCGGCAGCTCGCTGCCTGCCCATATCTACGACATGCTCATTGAAAAGCTCGAGCTTACGCCGCGGGCATACAACTCGCTCAAGCGCGCCAACATTTCGAAAGTTGGCGAGGTGCTGGAGATGTCGGAGGAGGAGCTCCTGGCCGTCCGTAACTTCGGCAAGAAGTCGCTGGACGAGCTCAAGGAACGCCTCGCAGCTAATAATCTCCTCGTTGAGGCGAGCAACAGCCCGCTCCTACAGTCCTCTGGCTCCAGCGGCATGCTCGGTGATGCCGAAGAAGAGGAGGAGGAAGAGTGAGACACCTACGATCCGGGAAGAAGCTTAGTCGGCCGACTAACCAGCGCGTCGCTCTCTATCGGAGCCTCGTTGGCGCTCTCTTCCTTCACGATCGCATCACGACCACGGAGGCGAAGGCCAAGGCAATTCGCGCTACGGCCGAGAAGCTGATCACGCTTGCTCGCCAGCCTTCCGTGCATCACCGCCGGATTGCATTTTCGGACCTTCCCGACAAGCATGCCATTGAGCGTTTGTTCACGGATATCGGCCCGCGCATGAAGGGCCGGCCCGGTGGGTACACGCGCATTGTTAAGCTCGGGCCTCGGATGGGCGACGCCGCTCCGATGGCTATTATTGAACTGGTTGAATGACAAGAATTCTGCGTTGCACCGTGGAGTATGATGGCACCGCCTTTGCCGGGTTTCAAAAACAGCCTGGCAAAGAGACGGTGCAAGGTGCATTGGAAGCTGCGATTGCCAAAATCACGAGCGAGTCACTCGCGGTAACGGGTGCGGGCCGGACTGACGCCGGCGTGCATGCAATTGGCCAGGTGATTCATTTTCGCACGGCTTCAGCACTTCCCGTCGAAACACTGCAGCGCGCTATTAATGCTTGCTTGTCAGGGGCTGTTCGAATTCGCGAGTTGTTGGAGGCCGATGAGACCTTCCACGCTCGTTACAGTGCCGTCAGCCGTGAATATCGGTATCTTGTCGAGAACGCTGCTGTTCCGTCGGCTCTGTGGCGAAACCGGCTGTACCACGTTTCGCATCCCTTGGATGTTGAGGCTATGGATACTGCCGCGGTGACGCTCTGTGGCCGGCACGACTTCGCGGCGTTTGGTTCACCAATGGTGCACACTGCCATCGGAGCCGACGGGGAAGGCACAGTCGAGGCACGAGGCAGCACGGAGCGAACCATGTTCGTGGCTCGCTGCTGGCGGCAGAAACGCTTTGTGCATTTCCGGTTCGTAGCCGATGCCTTTCTTCGGCATATGGTGCGTATGGTTGTCGGGACGCTACTGCGTGTCGGCACCGGCGCTTTGATGACGCAGACGATTGTAAAAATACTACATGGCGACCGGACAGTTTCTGCCGGTCCGGCCGCGCCGGCGCACGGCCTTTACCTAGTGCATGTCCGCTATTAGGCGGGGATGGCCGGCGCCGCGTTGCACGGCCTGAAACTGAAGGAGTCGTGGATGTCAACTCACGTTGTCAAGCTCGCTGAGATTGAGCGAAAGTGGTATACGATAGACGCTTCTGGTAAGGTGCTCGGTCGCCTTGCCTCGGATATCGCGTACGTGCTTCGAGGGAAGCATAAGCCTAATTTCACACCGTCGATGGATAATGGTGACCATGTCGTCGTGCTGAATGCCGACAAAATCGCAGTCACCGGCGACCGTCTTGTAAAGAAGATGTACTACTCGCACTCGGGCTACCCGGGCGGCCTCAAGACGACCAGCATGGAGCGGATGATGCAGACGCATCCCGAGCGTGTCATCGAAAATGCCGTCCGCGGCATGTTGCCTCGAAATAAGCTGGGCGATGCGATGCTGTTGAAGATGCGCGTGTACACTGGGCCCACACACCCGCATGAGGGCCAGGCGCCCGTCGATATTGCGCAGGTGCTCGATGCCGGACGCGGCACGATGCGAATACACAGTAAGTAGAGGGGAACGCCGCAAGTATGGCTGAAGCAACGCTGTATCATTACGGACTGGGCCGCCGCAAGTGCGCCGTTGCCCGAGTTCGTCTGCTTCCGGGTGATGGTCGAGTCGTTATCAACGGCAAGTCTGTCGCGGATTATTTTGGTCGTCCCGCGCTGGAAGCAATCCTTCGCGCGCCGCTTGTTGAGGCGGCTTTGCCGGTCGCCTACAATGTCGTCGTGAAGGTCGTCGGCGGGGGTCATTCCGGCCAGGCAGGCGCGATTCGCCATGGAATCGCCCGTGCATTGGTGCGGATGGACGAAGAGCTCCGCCCGGCCATGCGCCGTAGCGGCTTCCTGACACGAGATTCGCGGGTCAAGGAGCGGAAGAAGTACGGACTCAAGCGTGCCCGTAAGGCGCCTCAGTACACAAAGCGCTAATGAGCAGCAGCCTCGCGGCGTGACGGTAAGACCCTCCCGTTCTACGGGAGGGTCTTTCACATGGTCGGCCCTGTCGCCCGGACCTTGGAAGCTCTGCCGTTCACGGCCGATACCACGGGAAGCACCCATCCGAAGTGAAGGGTCGCGTGCTCGCGGTCCTCGCGACGGGGCGCTCAGCCGAATGGAAGGGTTGCGGCTTCAGCCCGCTTCGGATTCAGGTCCGCTTGGCCACTTATGTATTTAGTTCCGGTAGGTCGACGAGGGACGTCAGTCCGGCGGCTTCCAGGAAGCCGCTTGTTGTCCCAAGCAATACCGGCCTACCTATGGTTTCGGCGCGGCCGACTTCCTCAATGAGCCCGAGGTTTAAGAGGACCGTCAAGACGTGCTCGCTGCTCACGCCGCGGATGGATTCAACCACCGCGCGTGTCACGGGCTGGCGGTATGCCACAATGGCCAGGGCATCGAGAGCGGCCGTGGAAAGCTTGGCAGGGCGATCGCGACCCTGGAGTCGCGCTATGGCAGGGCCGGCTTCGGGCGCGGATACCAGGCGTACCGTGCCGGCATTTCGTTCGAGCCTAATACCGCGGCCCGTCGTCACATACATCGTCTCGAGCTCGACTAACGCCTGCATTACATGTTCTTCGGGCAGGCCCGCGGCGCCGGCAAGCTCGTCTACCGCGATCGGCTCCGACGACACAAAGAGTAGGGCCTCGATGCTGCATGTGGCCTGGTCAAGCATTGAGGGCAACCGGCTGTGGCAGTGAAATCGTGATTGTCCCAAATGGCTCGTCCTGCTGCATGCAAAGCTGCGCCACTCGTACAGCGTCCAGCAGCGCCAGGAACATTGTGATGACGACAAGTGGATGCCAGGCATTTCTGCTCAGCGTGGCAAACGTCGTCTGCCGAAGACGTTGCATCTCGACAATCAAATCCTGGCGGAGGCTTGAATAGATTACGTTGGGCCAGGGATCCGGCTCGGCGGCGGCAATCGCCGGTGTGGCGAGGAGGCGCTTCGCCGCACGGATCAGCGCTGTGACCGGAACCTTGGGCGGCAAAAGGGGAGCCGCCGTGCCGATCGGTACGGGACGTGCGTGGGTGCTCTCGTCGCTCTCGAGGCGGGAGCCTATAAATCGCGCTACCACTTGGAATTGCGAGTATTCGGCAATTTGCCGCGCAAGTAGCTCAGCGTCGTCTTGCTCGTCCGAACCTGCCTCTTCGAGGTCTCGGCGATAGAGAAGCGCGCGTGACTTGATGAGTAACAGACGTGCCGCGGCAGCCACAAACTCACCTGTCGTCACGAGGTCTGAACTACCTTGCGAAGCAACGAGCGCCAAAAACTGGTCGGCTACCGCGGCCACCGAGACGCGCGTGACTTCAAGCTCATTCTTCTCAATTAGGTGTAGCAGAAGCGGGAGCGGCCCCTCGAAGTCCGTCAAACGCAGGTGTAGTGTCTCGAGGGTCGCTATCACAGCTTCAGAAGTAGATTAGCCACCCAATCCCTAAGCGGGAAAATAACATGTCCGATGAGGTGAAGTTGGGGCTCGAACAGGAACAGGAGCAACAATATGTACGGCCCATACTGCACGAACGTGCGCAGCTCGAACCGTATCTTGGGCGACAGGAACGCTGAGAAGATGGTCCAGCCGTCCAAGGGCGGCAGCGGAATCAGATTGAACACCGCGAGAAATACGTTGTACATGAACAGCAGTGCCACGAAGTCGTAGAGCTGCGCGTTGCCAAAGAGCACCGCGACACCCGTAGGATTAGTCGAATAGTCAATGGCAACACTGTGCGTCAATGGAATCGCAAGCAGAGCGGCCAGGATCAGATTCATAGCCGGCCCGGCGAGCGCAACGATAGCCGGCCCGAATTGAGTACGCAGCCGGAGCCGAGCCTCGTTCACGGGAGTAAAGCCGTACGCGAAGCCCGTCCCAGTAATCGACAATATGAGCAGCAAAATGATTCCGAACTGATCCATATGCTTGAATGGGTTCAGCGTGAGATGGCCGGCGCGCCGAGGCGTGTCATCGCCGAGGCGGTCTGCGACTATCGCATGACCAATCTCATGGACATCAATAACGATGAGCAGCGCAAGAATGGTGTCGATTATAGTTGTGATGTCAAGGGACGTATTCATGTGATGTCTTGAGTCCCGTGGCTTGTATTCCAGAATCTTTCGTAACCGAGCAAATCTTGCAGGTGGAACACGGTACCTGCTGCTCCCCTCGTTTAGCGTAGTGCATGCCAAAGTATAGCACTGCTACGACTTAAGGGCTGCGCGACCCGCCTGTACTATTCCCGAAGGAACACCGATACACTACACTAAAGTAGCTGCGTCAAGCAATTGTTCTTGACCAGTAATCTGGCCTTTGACCCTGGAGACACTTAATGCCCTTATATGTATATGCGTGCGAGTCGGGCGGACACGGCTTCGAGGCTCGCCAAAGTTTTAATGACGCACCACTCACGACCTGTCCTGAATGTGGCGGGAAGATTCGCAGAGTGATTCAGCCTGTCGGCATCGTGTTCAAGGGAAGCGGCTTCTACAAAAACGATAGCCGTAAGTCAAGCGAAACCAGCGTGCCCACTGCTGAGCGGAAGGCTGATGCGGCTCCCGCGGCGTCAAGCGACGGCTCGTCCACACCCGCGACGCCGGCAGCGCCAAGCAATGGTTCAACGCCGGCGGCCGGCGGGAACAGCACACCCGCGGCAAGTAGCGGCGGCGAGACAAAAGCGTCGACCCCTACAACCGCGTCGTAGCGTACTAACGCACAATTACCACGGATGAAAGACTAGGGGCGGCGCTGCCGCTCCTTTTCTTTCTGTTTTTTGTAGTAGTTATGTGTGTGCTGCTGACGGCCATCAGCTTCGGTTGTCGCGTCCGGAAGATCCTCGTCGCGCCGAACGGGTCGTTGCTCGTCAAGATCACCCGCAAGCGCCAGAATGTCCATTTCCACATAATGATTGTTCAGCACGTCACGCTGGCGTAGAAGATGCCGAAGCATCATCGGCTGCGATATTGAAAGCGGGTTGTCGCGCTCAGGCTCTGCCTGAACGATGAGCCGATCGACCACTTCTAGTGTCGCCGGCGCCGCACCCCGACGCTCTAATTCATCGCGTATTTCGTGCAGTTGGTCATAAATGTTCACCTCGCTGCACTCCCTCCGCCGTGCTGATCATCTACCGTGCCCGTACCGCTGAGCGCCCCAGCCTTTTTCGAACGCCCTACGTACTTATTGTACCGGCCGCTGATCGGCATGGGCAACCTGAGCGATTCCCGTCCTTCGTCCCGTTGGGTCACGCTCGCAACCGGCCATAGGGCAGCAATGGCGGTCCAATGAGCGGCATTGCGTACGACACAAACGCGTCAGTGACTGCAAATGGGTCGTCGCCGAGAAATTCAGCCGGCAGTACGCGGTGCCGGTTAGCAATCTTGTTGAGGTCGATTTCGATCATATCGCAGCGATACGGTCCTGAAGGTTGGCGTCGGAAGCCGACCATGCACCCACTTTGCCCGTCGAGCGCAATCCGCACCGCGGTCGCCCCGGCTGTAAATGCCTCATCGATGTCCACCGGAGATAGATGTGCGCCACTCATCCGCTGCAATGTGCCAGGCTTGTCGAATCTTGCCTTCACCTTTAAGGCCCGCCCAACCGCTATTGTAAGCGCGGCCGCGCCACCCTGGATGGTCGGATGGCCAAACGCATCCATCTGTGTCACCTCGTTGAGACCGCCGATTGCGTTGCCGCCATGATCGCGAACCGTCTCTGCAACGACGGCGACGGCATAGCCGAACCGTCGATAGGCAGTCTCCATCGCCTCGATAAACGCGTCTACAGCGAGGGGCCGTTCCGGCACGCAGAGCACATGCGGCGCCTGGCTTTCGTCCTGCCTGCCGAGTACACTCGACGCGACGAGCCAACCCGCGTCTCTACCCATGACCTCTATTATTTTGATCGGGTCACTTAGCCGCATGGCTTCAGTGTCGAGACTCGCATCCTGCGTGGATTGCGCTATATATCGGGCAGCGCTTCCATAACCCGGGCAGTGGTCGGTCTCGGGCAGATCGTTGTCGATCGTCTTGGGCACCGCGATTACTCGGAGGTCATAGCCTCTTGCCCGTGCGGCATTATGCAAGCCTAGCGCAGTGTCCGCCGAATCGTTCCCGCCAATGTACACAAGGTAGCGCGTACGGAGCTCAATTAACGAGTTGAGTATTGCATCTCGCTCGTCGTCGTTTATCTTGCGACGGCATGAGCCTAAAGCGGCGGAAGGCGTCACACGGATTTGCGACCACAACGAGCGATCCTGCCGGCCGAGATCGATAAGGTCGCCCGCGAGCATCCCCTCCACGCCAAATCGAGCGCCTAGCACGCGTCCTACTCGTTCATCGGCGAGAGCCGTCTCGACCACGCCGGCAAGGCTGGCGTTTATGGCCGCGGTGGGGCCTCCCGACTGCGCGACCACTAGCGTGGGTTGTTCACTCATGCTGCCTTTTTTCTCCCGCGCAGTGTTCCACCGCTCATCGAAAGCTTATCGATTTCAAGCCTCAGGCCCGCACACAGGGCGTAAATATGTGCTGTGTTATAATCGTAGCAATATTCGATAGCCTCACGATCGAGCCTCGGGAGTGCATGTTCTATCTTGACATGTTGACGGTCGCTTGCATCAAGACAGTGTTGGTCCAGCAGTAGCACCAGCGCTTTGGACGCTTTCGGGTCAATTCTTACGCACAAAACTGGGTCTTTCAATCGCGCCCATCAATATCCTGGGGGACTTCAATGGGGGTCCACTCGGCTCGGCTCTCCGATTTGCCGACAATTCGGCGACTTGACCACGATGGCTTGACCACGGTTCTCACGCCTACCTTAACCAGCAGGCAGCCTAGTGCTGTCACGTTGACGGTTCTGTCCAGTTGGCGAAGCGTGGGTCAGCGGACTCAGACTCTCGTACTCTCCAACGGCAATGCGGCGCGCGGATTCATACAGGCACGTTCACGCCCCGGGCGCGAGTCCTGGGACATAGTCCGGCTTGCGTGTTCGGCTGAGGATGATGAAGCGTGGAACCGTGCATGCGCGGAATTGTTAGACCGAGCCTGCGGTGCTACTGCCCAACGTGGCGCTCTCCGCACGTTTGTTCGTGTGCCTTCCGATAGCGAACACCTGACCATGCTGGCGGAGAATGGGTTCCGCCAATATGCTACTGAGCTGACGCACCAGGGCACCCTCAGTGCGACCGCTACGTCCGCACCCGAGCCCGGCCCCGATATCCGGGTGCGGCATCCGCGCGACGCCTGGGATATTTTTTCAATGTATTGCGCGGTCACTCCCGCGTTGGTGCGCCACGCCGAGGGTAGAAGTCTCAAGGAGTGGACAGCGCCCAGCCGGTTCGCGTCGGCAACACTGCGCCGGTGGCCGTGTAGCCGAGAGGTAGTTCTAGGAGAGCCCGGCGAGTTGCGCGCGTGGCTTCGCTGGGAGCCGGCTAGGCACGGCAGGCCACAGGTCATCGATATGCTCGTGCGGCCGGAGGCCACCGAGCGGCTTGGCGAGCTCATCAGATTTGCTGCTGAGAACCTCGGTCTCGACGCCGATTGTATAACAATATGCAAAGCTCGGGAGTACGATGGCAGGATCTCCGCTACACTAGAAGAGGCAGGTTTCGATGCGATTTTCCGCGAAACGCTGCTTGTTCGCCATACGGTGGCTCGAGTAACCGAGCGCCAGTTGCTGGTGGCCGCGTTACGTGCCCAGGGATTGGGAATTGACATCTCGCACTGCCACAACGGCTCGGAAGCGGTTCAGCACCGATTGGCATCGAGTAGGGAAATAGAACACCAATACTATGACCACTATGACCGATCAGGCAGAGCGAGTTATTACAGATGACCTCCAAGCACTCATTCAAGCACTTCCACCTCGCATTGCGACACCCGTCAATGAGATGGCGGATCAGGGAGACTTGCTCGAGATTGTAATGGACCTGGGTCGGGAGCCGGCTGTCCGCTTCCGTACCGGTGAGTATCGCCTCCCTGGCCTCATTGTCGAGACTTCGGACATCGAGTTCGTCGTCAGCCGCATCGGTGACTTCGGCGACGATAACCGTGCCGGTATCGAGCGCACCTTACATCGCATTTCCGCTATCCGAAATCGAAAAGGCCGTGTGATTGGCCTCACGTGCCGTGTCGGCCGCGCCGTAACCGGCACAATTGCCATCATCCGCGACATCGTCGAGTCTGGGCAGAGCCTGCTTCTACTCGGACGCCCCGGCGTTGGCAAGACGACGATGCTGCGCGAGGTTGCCCGCGTGCTTGCCGATGAATTCCACAAGCGCGTGATCATCGTCGACACGTCGAATGAGATAGCGGGCGACGGGGACATTCCGCATCCCGGTATCGGCGGAGCCCGACGAATGCAGGTTGCCACACCGGCGAGCCAACACGCTGTAATGATTGAGGCCGTCGAAAACCACATGCCTCAGGTGATTGTCATCGATGAAATCGGCACCGAGCTTGAGGCACAGGCGGCTCGAACAATTGCCGAGCGCGGCGTGCAATTGGTCGGTACCGCTCACGGAAACACGCTCGAAAACCTCATGCAAAATCCGACCCTCAGCGATTTGGTTGGCGGCATTCAAACTGTAACTCTTGGTGACGAAGAGGCGCGCCGCCGCGGCACCCAGAAGTCCGTGCTGGAGCGCAAGGCGCCGCCGACGTTTGATGTGATCGTCGAAATTCAGGATTGGTACCACGTCACGGTCCACAGCGACGTAGCCAGCGTGGTTGACGCCATGCTGCTTGGCCGTGCGGTGACCGCGCAGGTGAGGACACGGGCTGAGGATGGCAGAATAGATGTCCGTGAAGAGTTTCCACGGCACGACGGACAGGAGCTACCAGGTCGCAATCGGAATAGCGCACCGACGACGGGGGTCTCGGGCCTTGGGCGCACTAATGAGGTGACACCTCTACATCCGCTGCGAATTTACCCTTTCGGGGTTAGCCGTCCAAAGCTTGAACAGGCGGCCAAGGAGCTGCGCTTGCCGGTCACGCTTGCTGCCGATGCCAAGGACGCTGACCTTATTCTGACCCTCAAGCCGTACTATCGCCGAAAGCCTCAGCTCTTGCGCGATGCTGAAGCGAATGGCACGCCGATTTACGTGCTGAAGAACAATACCGGCTCTCAGATGCAAACGGCGCTGGCCGGCATGTTTAACCTCGAGGCGCCCCAGCCATCTTCGGGGACTGGGACGGGTTCGGACCTGCAAACCGCGGCCTTGCAGGAAGCGGAGGATGCGATCACACAGGTGATGGAGGGTGGTCCGGCTATCGATCTGAACCCGCAGAATCCATATATTCGGCGATTACAACATCGGCTCGCCGAACGATACAATCTGGGTTCACGCAGCCATGGCCGCGAACCACAACGCAGAGTTCGCATTTTGGCGCCCGGCGTGCAAACGCCTTAGCGATGTTCATTACCTTCGAAGGGACTGAAGGCAGCGGCAAGTCGATAAACGTCGCCTGGCTAGCGGAGTGGCTAGAAGAGCACGGACACCAAGTGCTGACCACGCGCGAACCCGGTGGCACTGAGGTGGGCGAGAAGATCAGGTCGATACTTTTGCATTGCACAGGTTCGCCGTCCGCGCAGACGTCCTTACTCCTCTTCGAGGCGGCGCGCTCTCAGCTCGTGGAGGAAGTTATCCGTCCGGCGCTCGCCAGTGGAGTGGTGGTACTCTCGGATCGCTTCACGGACTCCACGCTTGCATACCAGGGTTACGGCGAAGGGTTGTCCCTCGGGCACATCGGCATGATGAACAACATCGCCACCGGTGGACTGACGCCAGACCTGACCGTGCTGCTCGACATCGATCCGCGTGAAGGGCTTGCCCGTCGCCTGGACTCAGCCGAGTGGAATGCGATTGACGCGCGGGAACTGGCGTTTCACGAGAAGGTTCGTAACGGTTTTCTTGCTATGGCAGCAGCAGAGCCTGCCCGTTGGCTCGTGCTGGACGCCACTGAATCGTTGCAGTACATCAGGGAAAGGATTGTAGCACGCCTGGCTCTATGGCAGAATGAGCGGAAAGGCTGAGGTACTGGTGCGGCTGAGCGGCACAACCTCAGGATGGAGGCGTAAGAAATGAAACTGCTCTTCTGCATCGTTCAGAATGAGGACGCCGGCGGGCTGGTTAATGCATTGACCAAGGAAGGGTTCCGCAGCACGAGATACCAATCTCATGGCGGCTTTTTACGCCAAGGTAATGCAACTATTCTGGTTGGCGTGCCCGACGAAAAGGTGCCTGACGTAATTTCAGTCGTGCGCAAAAACTGCCGAACACGCACACAGTATATAAATCCGCTGCCACCAATGATGGAGCCCGGTGAGTTCTATATGCCGAATCCGGTGGATGTGCAACTAGGTGGCGCCACAATATTCGTCATCGATGTTGCACACTTCGAACAGGTTTAGACACGTTTTGGGTGCGATTCAGAGCGCATCCCTGGAGCCGCTAAGGAGCCTTGTACGAGGGGTTTTGGACGGCGAACCGCGTGTTAATCTGAGTTTTTCCCAGATATGACACTCCAATGCCAACCGAATCACGCTTCCCCTGAGGCTTGTACTTGATCAGGAAGCGTTGCTTGGAGAAGCCGGTCTTGTCGGACAACACTTTAATCGACGGCGTAGTGCCATCCGGGAATGAAAGCGTGTACGTAAGGATCACATTCGGCAGGTCTTTTAAGCAGACCGAGAACGTCTCATAATGATTGATCAACACCGTTCGGGGGAAGTTCTGTACGGTGCTCGTAGAATGACAAACTTTGCGGCCGGCAGGTATTGGTGCAATGGCCGCCTTTGGTGAACTCTTGGTTGTGAAATAGAACGCGGAGCCAAACGCGATTTCCAGCAACACGAAAAGTACCAAGAGTAATCTCAGTGTGCCCTT
>JAQBPC010000175.1 GCA_028287725.1 Chloroflexota bacterium
GGCACCCCCTTCAACCAGACGCCGAACTTCGTGATCCGCAACAACGACGCCAAGTTTGGACCAGCATTCGCGCGAGCGGCCGAGGCATGCGGGTTCATTATCATGCGCGCAGCACTCCGGGCGCCCCAAGTGAAGGGCCTCGTCGAGCACTGCCATGAGAGCGTCAGACGCGAGTGCGTGGAATATGTCCTCATTCTGGGTGAGCGACAACTGCACCAGGTTCTACGGACTTCTGTGGGGTATTTCAGCCGCGCCTGGCTGCACCAGGGCTACCATACACCGGTTTTGCAGCAAACAGGTGGTACGATGGCCTTTCCGGCCAGGACAGGGATCTGCGTGGAGGCTAACAGAATGTCGGTTTGCCAAGGCAAGTCGCCGCGCTCGATGCCTCCCAGCTTAATTCGCGCGGACTCGTCGCTCTTGCTTCAGAAGGAGGGTGGCGCGTTGACGAAGAGAATGCACGCGCGCTGCGTGTCCGATGGGTTCCAGAACGTATGGGGCACGTGCGGGTCGAAGGTAAGCGCATCACCCACCCCCATGTCGAATGTGCGGTCACCGACCCGTATAACTACCTGTCCGTCCATCACCATGGCGAACGCTTCATCGGAGGGCAAGGAATACAGCTCAGTGCTGGATGTCGCACCCGCTTCCAGTTCGGTCAAGATGGCCTGCAGGCGCGAGCGGACGCTCGCCGATAGCAGATAGTCCCTGACACCATCACCGCTGAGCAGGATCTTGGGACGCTGGTCTGCACGGACAAGTGCGGAGTTATTTGCGCTGAACAACTCCCCGACCTTCATGCCGAGTGCGTCGCAGATAGCGAGGAGAGAGACCAGCGACGGCGACACCAGGTCGCGCTCCACTTCGCTGATGAATCCCTTTGTCAGTCCGGTGCGCTGTGCCACCTCGTCCAACGTGAGGTTGAGACGCTTGCGATTCTCCCGAAGCCGGACACCTATATTGACCCGAGCGCCTTCGCTCCCTCCGACGGTCAAACCATTCACCTTCTTCGTATTCGTCTACTGATGCCCAGTGGTGTTCAAGAATCTATAAGCTATAGGTTTCGCCGTCTATTTGCCAGGAATACCGGCCAAGGGCCAGTGATCTGGGGTCAATGCGCTAGCCGCTCGGAGATCGTGCCGAGCCGCGAACACGCTGCGTGCCCGAGGCACACGTCATTGTGAACGCGAGTTCAGCGACAGTGGCTGCAATCCTCGGTCGCGCGTGGCAATAAATGTGAGATCTTCCACAGTGAGACTAGCGGGGGCTCCTGCACGCACTACTCGTCGTCTCGGCGCAGGATGGCCCACCAGCACCAATAGCTCGGGGATCAGCGACTCCGGCAAGTCGAGCAGCACCGACGCAGCGCGCTGACTAAACGAGGTAACGGGGCAGGCGCCCAGTCGCAGGTCCTGCGCAATGAGAAGCATATTCATCAGGGAGGTGCCTACATCGACGTAGCTGGAACGGTCGCTCTTCGGCTCAAGCCCCACAGCCCGACAACGTTGCAGGTCGGTACAGATTACGATAAGAGCGGGCGGGCGGCCATAGATGCCCGGAGAGACCACGCGCAGACGATCGATCAGATCTTGGTCGGTGACCAGCACGTACTTGTGGATGCGTATATTACTCGCGCTACTGGCCCATCGTCCCCCTTCCACAATGAGTCGCAGCTGCGCTTCCGTTACCGCGTCAGCCGTAAATTCACGTGTAACACGGCGACTGCGCATCCGCGCGATGAGCGATTCCTGTACGGGATTATCGGTCACCGTGCGTTCCATCGCTCCTCCTTCCAGCCTCCGCTTGCTGTCTCAAGTGACCAGCAAGTAAGACCGGGACCTCGCGCACGAACTCGCAAAAGCCGTCGCGGTCGTACATCAGCCAGTCCTTCTTCTGGTCGATTTCTTCTCTTAGCTGTTTGAGGAAGGCATCACCTTGCACCGAATCTTGTTCCAGCAACATGCCAAGAAATCGGTTCGCAGCGTCTAGAAGACGGAACGGGCCGTAAAGCACCGGGTCATCCAGACACAGTTCGGCGCTGCTCACCAGGTAGCCGATGACTGCGAGGGCTTCGTCCGCCGAGAGCGTGGCAACCCACCGTGCTTGGGGTGACTCTTCTAAGCAGGTATCGTCCATAGGGGGTCCCCAGTTCGCTGCTAGGGTACTTCTGTTGACTTACGCCAAACACGCCCTGTAGTATAGCGTCTGCGAAGGTGCCGCGAAGCTCCCTTCCCTGCGCCTCCCGAAGAGGCTGCGGGACGCGAATGAGTGTCCGTGCGTGTCCGACGTGTTCAGCGACCGTATACGGGAGAATTCAGCAATGAGTTTGCAGGATGTCCGACGCCGCGTCACCGGATCAGCACTCGTTCTCGCCGTCCTAGCCATCTCCTCCCCGGCATTCCATTCGAGGGCGGCGCCGGCCCCGACGCGCTCGGCCAGCAACGGCTCAACCTTGGTGGTGGCGAGCGGCGCCGACGCGATTACGCTCGATCCCATGCTCTCACTCGATGGGCAATCCCCCATGCTGTGGCGTGCAAGCTATGAGTCATTGCTTACGTACGACGGGCCGAAGCTAGGATACAAACCGCAGCTAGCGAGGTCGTGGAGCGTCTCCAAGGATGGCCGCACATACACCTTTAACCTGCAGTCCGGGGTAACTTTCACCGATGGAACGGCATTTGACTCGACTGCCGCAAAACTGAGCATCCAACGCCTGATCAAGCTGAATCAGGGCCTCGCATACGCCTTCACCAACGTGGCGTCCATCGACACGCCGGACAAGCTGACATTGCGCATCCGCATGTCGAAGCCGTTTACCCCATTCCTCTCCGCCTTCGCCGGCATCTATGCGCCAATGATGATCAGCCCGAAGGTGATCCAGACCAAGGACCTCGGCAAGCAGAATCTCGCGTCGCATATGGTGGGAACCGGCCCGTATATCCTGCAGAGCTACGTGCAATCCCAGAAAGCGGTCTTCGTCAGGAACCCACATTACTGGCGTGGATGGAGCGGGAACCATTTCGACCGGATTATCGTGGTGTACGTCCATGACCCCACCACGGAGCGTCTGCTGGTGGATCGCGGCAAGGGCGACATCGCTCTGTATCTGCCCGATGACCTGGTCAACGCGATGCAACGCGATGCCGGCGTGACCGTGACCGACATTCCGTCGCTAAACCTGTATACGCTGTATTTGCCGACCTTCACCGGCCCGACCAAGAACGTGCTGGTACGGCAGGCTATCGCCTACGCCTTCAACTATCAACAGGAAATCAAGGACAACCTACAGGGTCATGGTCGCCAGGCGATTAGCCCCGTGCCCAGCACCATGCCGGGCTTCGACCCGCACCTACCCGCGTATAGCTATAATCCCGCGAAGGCGCGCGCCCTATTGAAGCAGGCAGGCTACCCCAACGGGGGCTTCACGCTCAAGCTGATTTATGAGCATGGCTACTACTGGAAGCGCCCCGTCGCCGAATTGCTGCAATCGAACCTGGCGGCACTGGGCATTAAGCTGGAAATACAGGAGCTGAGCCCCAGCACCTGGCAATCTTCCCTAGCAAACAAGGCCACAGCTAACGAACTCTCGCCCGTTGTATGGTGGCCCTCACTGAACACTCCGTGGGACTACATTTCCGCGCAGTTCGCCACGTCATCGCAGGGTACCGCGGGCTACAACTTCTCGTACTACTCCAACCCGGAGGTGGATCGCCTGATGCAGCAGGGCGTCGAGGCCACCGAACCGAAGGCGGTGCAGCGGATTTGGAATCGCATCCAGGAGATTCTGATGCGCGACGTGCCCGCGGTGCCGCTGTATGAGGGGAACTACCAGCTCCCAATGCGGAGCGACATTGGCGGGTTCCGCTATAACGGCA
>JAQBPC010000183.1 GCA_028287725.1 Chloroflexota bacterium
CGGGGCGAGCGGCTGACCCTGGCGGTGGTGAACCGGCACCGCGAGGAGGCGCTGGCGGCGGACATCGAGGTGGCGGGGGCGGAGGTGGCGCCCGGCGGCCGCTGGTACGAGCTGGCGGACGCGGACGCGGACGTGCGGGCGGGGAACAGCGCGGCGACGCCGGGGCGAGTGGGGCCGCGGGAGGGAAAGCTGACCAGCGGGGCGCGGTTCAACTACCGCTTCCCCCCGCACTCCCTCACACTCCTCACCCTCCGATGCTCGACGACCAAAGAGCCACGCCATTGACGGGGTGCGGCGAATGAGGAGGGATAGCGATGTCCGGCACGAAGGCGGCAGGCACCGCAATCGTGCCGGCGGCGCGTCACCTTGTAGCATCCCTGTCCGGTGATGCTCAATCCGCTCTCAAAAAGGCGGCGCGCCCATCATTGGGATCTCAGCACGCCAGTAAGCGCGATCTCGACCTGACGCAATCCGTTTTACACCTCTTGCGTGTCGAAGCGCAATTACCGCCAGACAGGTCCCTTTTGGTAGACCGCGGGCGCTTGCTGGCCGCCGTCCACCGGCACCATCCCGCCATTGATCCAGCTACCGGCCGGAGACGCCACGAACGCTACGACGCGTGCGACTTCTTCCGGTGTGCCCAAGCGCCCCAACGGAAACTCCTCCGTCTCAAAGCGTCCAAATCCCGCGGCGTCGCGCTCCTGGAACCCAGCCCATCCCCCGCCGGGAAACAGAATCGAACCAGGGCACACGGTGTTCACCCGAATGTTGCTGGGCGCCAATTCCAGAGCTATCGAACCGCTCAAAAATATCTCGGCGGCTTTGGCGGCGCCATATTGGCTGGAGGGCAACGGCTTGTAACCCGAGATCGAGGAAATGATCACAATCGAGCCGCCCCCTCGCGCTTTCATATGCGGCACCGCTGCGCGCGATGCCCGGACCGACTGGAACACGTTGACGTCGAACGTGCCGAACCATTCGTCGTCGGTGGATTCCATGAGCCCGCGCCCGCTGGATCCGCCCACATTGTTGATCAAAATATCGATGCCACCCAGGGCACTCGCGGCGGCATTGATAAAGCTCTCGACCTCGTCCCGCTGCAAGACATCGGCGACCTGGCCGAAGGCGCGGACGCCGAACGCCTGCAGCTCCTTCAGTACATCGTCTATCCCTTGTTGCCCGCGAGCGCAGACGGCGATATCGGCGCCTTCGGCCGCGAGCTGGAGAGCGATTGAGCGGCCAATGCCCTGACTAGCACCCGTAACGACCGCGATTTTCCCCTTTAAGCCAAGATCCATTGCATTCTCCTATTTCTATTTACGACGACAATTGGTTGAGCAACGCCCATTGCGCACGTTCGCGGGCGTCCGCTATGTGTTGCCGGATCAGGACTTTTGCTCGCCTCTGATCGCCCGAGGCTATGCCTTCGATCAGGCGCTGATGCCGCTCCAGGACATCCTGCAACGGATGATGTGTGGGTTCCGTAATTTTGAGCAGGATGTAAAGCTTGCCCGCGATGTTCTCCAGCCAGGCGCGCTGCAAGAGTGTGTGTCCTGTCAGCTCTATCAGGCTCTGGTGAAATGCGATATCTCGCCTTGCAAGGACAAGTACATTACCGGCATCCGCTGCCTCCTGCATGGCGAGCAGTGCCGCATGTAGCGCGCTCACGCCGGCGGCATCGATCCGCGCGCATACCAGTTCCGCACCGAAGCATTCAAGCGCACCTCGCAGGCTGTATAACTCATCGATCGCCCGCGCATCGAAGTTCAGGACAAACTTTCCTCTACGCGGTACCTCGTAGATAAGCCCATCCTTCTTCAACATTGAGAGGGCCGCGCGCAGCGATCCGCGACTGATGCCAAGTTCCTGCGCCAGAGGCACTTCCAGCAGCCGTTCGCCCGGCTTGAAGCGCCCCAAGAGAATGGCAGATCGCATCTCTGCCAGCGCATTGTCCACCAAACGCGGAGTTTCAACGGGACCTACCCGCCGCGGGCCGTCACGTTCATCGCCGTCGAGCATGCGCATGTGCGACGAGGAGGTGGTCTGGCCGGAATACTCGCTCACCGGTTGGACCTCAATCCTGTTGTTCGTTATCACACCGATTCTCTGTCATCACCGGGCAAACATCACACAAGGTACAGTAAGCAGGCCTCGGGCAGCGCTGGTGAATGTCGATTACCGGGAAACTCTCGTGCAGTATCTGCAGGTTCATTAATCAGCATTCCTCTCTGTACATCTCTACACCGAGGCGACCGGCGCCTCCCGCGTCCTGCTCGAGAGCCAGGGCAGTGCGCGGACTCGAAGCAGCGATCACGACTTAAGACCTAGCTCCTCCAGTGCCTGAGCCGCGCCATCCAACGTGGCAAGGTTCATCCCTGCATAGTTCGGCGAGAACACCACGCCTTTTCCACCCGCACGATAGGTTGCCAGCACACTTCTGCGGACAATATCCGGCGTACATTTCGCCTGGTCCTCCCGAGTCCGTGGCGCGTCCACGCCAATGCCCATGTAAACCAGCACCTTGCCCTGCACTGCCTCCACCGTGTTATGGCATTGTCCGTAGACGTATGTATCCGGATCGAATCCCTTCTGCACCACGTCGTCCCAGCCTGCCTCGTTCATTCCCAGAAACCTGTACATGACCGGCGTCATTTCTTGCGGGGAGACATCGCGCAGGATGGACTTATGCCATTGGCTCATCTCGTCGAAGTAAATGCCCCCCGCTTGATGCTGGTAGGTGATCGGCTTGACCCAGTCCGACCATGTCGCCATCTCTTCCCAGGGCCACTGCGCTTTGCGCAGTGGGTTGAGATGATTCCGGTTCCAGACGTTCAGGCCGAACTTCAGGTCCTGGTTGCACCATTTCACGATGCCGTAGAGCTCGCGATCGAGGTCCTTGTTACGCTCGACCCAGAAACGTTCCCAAATGAGCACTTCGGGATTGTAGTAGAGCACCCGGAGAAACTCCACGAGCGCGCCATCAGCCAACGTGTCGCCGGCGCGCGCCCTCTGAAAGTACTCGTAGACCGGCCGGTACGCGAGCTTCACGCGTTCGACGTCGATCCCGCGCTGAGTCGCCTCGCGACGGCAGTGCTCACAGAAGCAGTTTGGTGGACGGCCGGCGATCAGATTATCCAGTGGGCTGCGCCGCTCGTTGCACCACATGATGCCGTCGATGTCGTAGTTACGGCAGTAGTCCTCGACGATCGAATACCACCAGCGGCGATAGTCTGGGTTGTTGATACACGGCTCGGAGCTGTAGCGGTTGAACAGATCCACCTCAAGCACTTGCGGCAGGTTTGGAATACCGACGTTGTTGGAAGAGCCGTGTCCCGTGTAATTGAAGAGAGGCTCCATGATCTCCGGATAGATCTTCATGCCACGCTTGCGTGCCTCGGGAATGATCTGTTCCAGAATGTCGATGCCCTCGAGCGCCTCGTCCGCTGCGCGGAACTGGTTGATGAAGGTGTTTCGATAGTATTCTGGGTGCTCTCTTATATAGGATCCGCCCTTCAGCGGGCTGGGCGCCTGCGGACCGTGATCGGGCCAACCTTCCAGCTGCCAGGAGATCCGACGGCCGACTTTTAGCCCTAGCCAGGAAATTGTGCCAACGAGAAGCACGTTGATACCGAAGCGCTGGTCGAGCACATCAAGGAGCGCCTCGACGCCTTCATCCACAAAGCTTATGGGGCTGATTTGAATGCCGACAAACTTCTCGTCCGCGCTGCTCAACGAAACCTCCTCTACCCAACCCCACTCACTGTGTGTTGCGCTTACGGCCGCAACAGTTCGACATTGCGCAGCGGGCACTTCTCGATGCCTCCGCGGCATTGGGACAAATCAAGAATTTCTCACCAGGTATACCAGTCGTGGAGCTCGCCATCTACGACCAGATGTTCGCCGGCAACGAAGACGTGCCGCACACGGCCGAGCGCCTCAACGTCCGTTAAAGGATCGCCGTCGACTACTACCAGATCGGCAAGCTTTCCTGCCTCGACGCTGCCCAGTTTCTCCGCATCGCCACGGAGTTCCGCGCTATTGATGGTCAACATCCGAATCAGCTCGAGCGGACTCGTGACCACCTCATGCGCCAGCAACGCGCGCATTTCGCCAAGGATCTCGTCGTGCGGAACACAGGGGCTTCCCGCGTCGGTACCAAAGGCAAACTTGATGCCGGCCTGCCGCATTTTGATCAGCGCCGCGCCGGGTGGGTTTTTCGCGAAGCGCACGTGCCGTGCGGCGAGGACATCCTCGGGCATGCCCCGCCCGGGACCTCGTTCGGTCTGCAGCACATTGGGTGAGAGCGTCGGAATAACCATGATTCCGCGCTCCGCAATCGTAGCGAGCACATCGTCATCCGCGAAGCCTCCGTGCTCGATCGAATCAAAGCCGGCGTTGACCACGTTCCGGATCGACTGAGGCAGCGTCGAGTGCGTCGTGATACGTTTGCCCAGCAAGTGCGTCTCATCTGCGGCGGCCTGAAGCTCGGCGGGTGTGTACTGGACCGTATGCTCGCTCGCCATGATTTTTATGTGGTCGGCGCCGGCTTTGACTTGCTCACGTACCGCCAGCCGCACGCCTTCGGGGCCGTCAGCCTGTCGCCCACACCACCAGGTGTGGCCACCCGTGCACATGATGGCTTTTCCCGCGATGAACAGGCGCGGGCCTTTCACCATGCCACGCTTAAGTGCCTCATTTGCATCGAAGGCACTGTTATTCATCCCGAGATCGCGCAAGGCGGTCAGTCCGACCTTCAGGGACTTTCGAAGATTTGCGACGGCCTTGATCCCGTTGATCCCATCGGAATCTTGGAGCGCTTGATCGCGCAGAATGCCCGTGGGGCTCCCATCCCAACCCATGCCGCTCCAGCCCACGTGCACGTGGTTATTGGAGAATCCCGGTAGAACGGTTTTACCCGCAATGTTCACGATCGTGGCGTGGGGATCCGTAGCGAATTCGTCTGCGCCTCCCACCGCCAGAAGCGTCTGGTCTTCGATCAGAATGTCCGCACGCTCCCGGCGGCCCGTATGTACATCGAACACCAGCCCCCCGGCCAGCAATGTGCGCGACATGCTTTACTCCTTTCGGCGAGAAGGACTCGCCCCATCGTTGCACGGCGAATGTTCAGCCGAGGGAAATGCTCTGTATGTGGGCGAGCTTCAGTATGTTCCGTGCCAATGCCACGCATGCCCGCGACGTAGGAGCGGTGCGTAGGTTGAGATCTGGGCGACGGCCATAACGATTGCGGATAGAGCTGACATCTCCGAATAGCCCAATGCGCCGCACCGTGTCGCGGACGATGGAGCAGTACGCTTGCACGCTAGCCATGGTGCGTGCCCAATGCCGACGGTGCACGCCGCAGCCCACGCACAGCATTCCTATCATTTGCACCCGTAATCCAAAAGCTCGCGCATACGCTCCTCACACACGTCAGGGCCGCACAGTTGGCCGCACAAAGCAGCCGCGTGGTTGCCCCACGATTTCGCCATTCCGGAACACG
>JAQBPC010000227.1 GCA_028287725.1 Chloroflexota bacterium
CCTGCCTCGAAAAAGGCATCAAGCACCGAGAACGATGCAGGCTCGTCGGCAGTCCAGCCGAACACGTTTCCACCGAGACAAAGCGCCGAAACCTGTAGACCAGTGCGACCAAGTTTTCGAACCAGCACGAATGAACTCCCTCAAATGATTGACTCAACGGTTGCGCCCCGCAGGGCATAGGTACGCCTGCACTATGGGCTTACAGCAGATGGTTCACGTTCGACGCGCCGTCGGACCGAACTTCCGCTAATCCACCCCGCACCAGGCGACAATGGTCGCGGCGACGATCTTCACGGTTTCAATTACGGAATCCACCACGACATATTCGTCCGCACCGTGCATATTCGCGCCGTGCGCCCCAATGCACGCTGCGGGAATACCGAACGACCCGCAGAGTCTGGCGTCGAGCCCTGCCGTTGCGCTCACCATGGGCGGCACCTCGCCGGCGACTTCAGTCACGACACGCCCAAGCGTTTGTATGAATGGATCGGCTGTATCTTGACGCCACGGGTCCGCCTGCCAGCCAAACCACTCAACAGAAGGCGGATGGTCGCGTAGCCAGGGGTCGGCCGCCGCTACGTTCGCTATGCGTGACTCGACTTCGCTCCGTACCTCCGCCTGCGACTGCGGAGGAATGAAAGAGATGCGGCACTCCATTTCCGCGCTCCCGGGAACAGTGGAAGGCCAGTCACCTGCTCTGAACGTTCCAATGTTCAGATTGACGGCACGATCCGAAAGTGCTCCGAAGAATGGATCTACCCAGCGAGCTGCTCGCTCGGCATCGAGCGCGATCATAGCTTCGTACAATGGCAGGAGCTTACCAATGGCATTTACGCCGCGCTGCGAATAGGCAGCGTGCGCGGTCATCCCTTCCACGGAGACCCTGAACAGCATCAACCCGGGCTGACCAAGAACGATCGTCCTATTGAATGGCTCGGAATTCAGCAATGCTGAGGCTGTATGGCCACGCAGGAGAGTCGCCAGTGTGCCCGCGCCGCCGCCGGCCTCCTCCTCTACCACGCTCTGCACGCTTACCGTGCCTCGCGGCCGAAACCCAGCGTCAATCACTGCCTTGAGCGCATGAAGATTTGCGACCGTGCCGGACTTCATATCGAGCGCGCCTCGACCGTAGAG
The DNA here is from genome assembly GCA_028287725.1 of Chloroflexota bacterium. Taxonomy (GTDB): domain Bacteria; phylum Chloroflexota; class UBA5177; order JANWHV01; family JANWHV01; genus JANWHV01. The sequence goes on from JAQBPC010000227.1 coordinate 1,135, forward strand.
ACGTTCCTCACCGTCCACCACGACACGTTCAGCGCCCCAGGGATCGTGTGTCCATGCGCTGACAGGCTCCGGTGATACGACGTCGATATGGCCGTTCAACGCCAGAGACGGGGCATTTTCTCGCGTACCTCGCAGCGTGCCGACAACGTTCGGACGGTCTTTCGTGTCCCAGGGGGAACGTACGAACGCCGGATGTGAAGATACCTGCGCTAAATCTGCTTCAAATACATCGAGATCAAGGTGCTCGCGTTCAAAGATGCTCTGCATGTACGCTTGCGCCGGCCCTTCGTGCCCAACGACGCTTGGTATCCGCACGCACGCGCTAACATCTTCCAGAATCGCCTCTCGGTTGGCTTCGACACGGGCTAAAACCGCGCGGGTTATCTCGTCCAACATGCTTTCCCCAACTAGTCCGATGGCACGGAGGACAAGCCGTTACATTCTGACAGCCGTTGACCATGCCTTGCAGGAGTATACAGCGGGCCCCTGGCCGGAGGTCACATGCAGATTTCGGGTACGAGAAAGGGAAGGCGCTTATTGGATCCCTGGAGCTGTAGCGGAGTACGTGCATATGTCGGCACGCGGCTGATTGCTAGGAATAACGGGCGTGCACGTGCGCAGCCAGCGCGTGCCGTGCACGAATTACGCAGCGCGGGGTGTCGGCCTTCCCTCGACGAGTAGCGCCGCGAAAAGAGCGCTCAGTAAGGCAAGGACGGCGCCAATGCGCATTACTGCCTGATAGCCATCGATAAAGGCTGCGATTATCGCCCGATGCACCTCGGCAGCTTGACTAGCGCTCAGCCCCGTGGGGACACCGAGCGCGGCTAGACGGTCACGGTTTGCATCGAGCGCATGGCGAGCCGCCGGCGCGAGCTGAATGGCGTTAAGTCGATGGTCGAGCCCGCTGGAAAAATAGTATGCAACGACGATGCCAAGCACGGCAATTGCAAGTAGCCCGGCGGCGCGCGATACCGCGTTATTGACACCGGAAGCCACGCCGGAGTGGCGAGGGTCAACCGCGCCCATCACGGCGGTTGTAAGAGGCGCGACCGTTACTGCCATGCCAAGTCCGAGCACGAGCACTCCCGGGAATACGTCCGTCCAATAGTTCCCGCCGCGCGGCAATGAAAGTAGAAAGAAGCCTACCGCCGCGATAATCGGACCGATCGTAAGGGGCAGCTTTGCCCCGTACCGGCCGACAAGGCCCCCGGCCCATCGTGAGAGTGCGAATAGGACGATGGTGAGAGGTACGAGAGCAGCGCCGGCGGCGGTCGCCGAATATCCTTGCGCCTGCTGCAGGTCAAAGGGCAAATAAAACAACGTCCCGCCGAGTGCGCCATACAGCAGGAATGTCAACAAGTTAGTACCGGTAAAGGTACGGGAACGAAATAGCGACAGCGGCAGCATAGGGGCAGTGCTCCGTGCTTCGACCAACACGAAGCCGATCAGACAAATCACTCCGATGCTTATGCTAACGACCACCGACCGCGTCACACCCGACGAACCCCACGTAATGAACCCATATACGAGCGCCGCAAGGCCTAACGTTACTGCGACCGCACCTGCCCAGTCGAGCGGGCCGCTAATGCTGTCGTCCTTGCTTTCCGGGACGTGACGCGCCAACAGGAGGAGCACAAGCGCGGCAATCGGCACGTTGATGAAGAAGATTGCCCGCCACGAGACGGATTGCACAAGCCATCCGCCAAGCACCGGACCACCTGCCGACGTGAGGGTGGTGAAGGCCGACCATGTCCCAATCGCTCGCCCGCGTTCCGTATCGCCGGAGAATGAGCTGCTGATGATTGCCAGGCTACCAGGTACCAGCAGCGCACCGCCAATACCCTGCACGCCCCGTGCGACGATGAGTACTCCCACAGTTGGTGCGAGGCCACATATGACTGAGGCAATTGAGAAGATCGCCACGCCGAGAGTGTAGACTCGACGCCTGCCATACCTGTCGCCAAGCGAGCCACCGACCAATATCAGTGAGGCCAGGAATAGCGAATACGCTTCTATGACCCATTGCACATCGGCCGCGGATGCATTAAGGTCACGCTGAAGCACCGGTAAGGCAACGTTAACGACTGATCCGTCGATGAATGCTAGGCTAGAACCCAGAATAGTGGCCGCAAGGATCCACGTAGTCGAACGGCCCTTGGCTGCAGGGTTTGACGCAGTGGAAACGTGAACGGGTGTCCCAACGTTCATGATTTGCACCGTGATTAACTACTGGCGTGCCGGTAGCACTTTCCCGGTCGCACCGGGTAGGAATAACGTAATGGGTAGTATAGGACTGATAGGTGGTAGCAAGCCACATCCTGCGCGTGTATCCTATACGTACTAAGCCATACGGTCGGACAGTCCGCAGCACAAATATATTGCTGTTGCTTCGGCCGGAGACGCTGCGCTCGAACAGGGTCCGGAGGGCACTCGAACCATGACACAGATCACAGTACTGCTGGCGCTCTCTTCCCCGATTTTGCATGCAAAATTGCGGTCCGAGATTTTACTTGATCCTAGTCTTGTTCTTGTTCACGCGACCACCGATCCGGGTGATGCAATCTTTCAGACCAGGCGGCACCAACCACAAGTTGTGCTTTGCGATCGCGGCATCCTGGCGGATGGACAAATGACGGTGATCGCCCAACAAGAGCGTGTGGTGTCATTGCTCGTGCTGGTTTCATTCAACGAGGACAGGTCTGCACTGCGGGTGCCGGTGCCGGTCGCTGGTACGATCCCGATTAATCATCGACCCGGCGAGCTTGCGGAGCGCTTACAGACGATCATCGATGCGCCGGCGGCGTTTGTGGAGCCGGTAATGCGGATCGGCCCGCTCCGGCCCCCCTCGCAGAGGCTGACGCTTGAGCCAATTGCGTATGATCCTAGTGCGATGCCGAACCTTCCGCCGACAGGCAGGTTGTCCTGGCTCTATGCTCCGCAGCCGGAGAAAGACGCGCCGGGTGCAGTCCCCAAGAACTCCTTCGTCAGCTCGCCGGTTGAGTCGCCTGAGAAGAGCACAAGCCGAGAGGGCCGGTAACAGCGGTTCGAGCTGTTGCCGTATAATTCGAAGGCTTCGCCGAGTGGCGAAAGCCTTCGAGCGGTTAGATCGCCCAGAGCAAGGCGTCCAAACGCTGAATCAGGCCGTACTCTCTCAATACTCCAACGTTCCCAGCGCCACCCATGTAGCCGCAACCCGGCACGTCGGATCGTCCGCGCGCTTAAAGTGCGGTAGAACTATCCGGTGCTGT
>JAQBPC010000313.1 GCA_028287725.1 Chloroflexota bacterium
GCCAGGCGGGGAATGCCGCGCGTGCGGCCGCGACGGCCCGCTCGACGTCATCCTTGGTCGAAAGCGGAACAGTGGCCAGCACCTGATTTGTTGCCGGGTTCCGGACCTCTTGCCGAGCGGAACCTGCGTCTACCCATTTTCCATTGACGTAATTCTGCAAATGGCGCACCTGGGCGCCGGTTTGCTGTGACTCGCGCGCGATCGTCGTCGCCATGGTCCTCCTCCTCATGCCCCCATTGGGCGACATGTGTCGGGCATGCCGCGGTTCAATACCGCATGCCTACCCGCTCGCTCCACCTCGTTGCCTGAGCGAGTCGTACAGCATCATGATATGCAGCGGCGGAATGTCACGCCAATCGTGCTTGACATATCCCCTTGGATAGGCTGTACACTTCCCCCATCTTTCGCCATAATGGCGTCTAAGAGTGTAGTGCAAACGCCGGCGTGTGGCTCTATTCCACGACACCGGCATCGGATCGTTTGGCCTCTCGGCGCTTTTCTCAATCCCAATCGGTGATGGCAATGTGACGCCCAACGGTGGCGGCTTTTCGGTACGATAGACGAGGTTAGTGTGTCCGTAGCCCAGCCCCCGACCGCGCAAAGTGTGGCTGAAACTGTCGCAATTTCTGCCGAGCATGTCTCGATGACATTTCAGGCCCAGGGCCGCCAGACAGTGGCGCTAGCCGACGTCAATCTCGACGTCGTGCCCGGCGAGTTTATCTCGTTGCTCGGCCCGTCGGGATGCGGCAAGAGCACGCTTCTCCGCCTCATCGGAGACCTATTGCAGCCCACGAGCGGCACCCTGCGCGTTAAGGGCAAGACGCCCGAAAGAGCGCGGCGCGACCGCGAATATGGGATCGTGTTCCAGGCGCCAGTACTCTACGACTGGCGAAATGTTACACGTAACGTGCAGCTGCCCCTGGAAATCTTTAAGGTGCCGGCGGCAGAGCGCGAGCGGCGGACAAAAGACCTGTTGGCGCTGATGGGTCTGCGAGACTTCGCTCAAAGCTACCCGTGGCAGTTGAGCGGCGGCATGCAACAACGCGTGGCCATTGCGCGCGCGCTGTCGTTTCAGCCATCCATCTTGCTGATGGACGAGCCATTCGGCGCACTAGACGAGATGACCCGCGAGCGCCTGAACATGGAGTTGCTGAATCTCTGGCACCAGACCGGCACCACGATTATATTTGTCACGCACAGCATTCCCGAGGCCGTGTTTCTCTCGACCCGTGTGGTGGTAATGACACCCCGCCCGGGAAAGATTGAGCGGATCATTCCCATTGATTTGCCTCGACCCCGAGACGCATCGACACGCGAGACGCCAGGCTATTTCGAATACATTACCCAGGTGCGCGCCTGCCTGCGCGAGGAGCACGTACTGTGAGTGACACGGCGCCGCCGCCTAACGACCGCACAAATGACTCAATGCAGCGGCCAGTGAGTGGAAGCGCCGCTACTCCGGGACCCGATGGCGGTTCTTCCAAGAGCCCGCCATTCAGACGAGCGATGCAAACGGCCTGGCCTATCGCCGTGGTGGGATGCGCCATCTTGGTCGCATGGTATGTGCTCGCTATTCGTGGCAATTGGCCCCAGGCGCAGCAGGGCATGGCGCCGCATGCCACATTTTGGCAGACGGTTCAGGCATCTATGAGTTTAGATAACCCGTGGGTGCCTCCTCCGCATCAAGTCGTGCAGGACCTCTGGTACGGTTTGGTCGAGTCCGCGAGCGGGCCGCATGTCACGTGGGTTCACGTCGGTACTACCGCCGAAGAGGCGGGCCTCGGTCTTTTAGCAGGCACGCTGCTGGGGATACTCATCGCTACGCTGTTCGTGCACGCGCCTCTGGCTGAAATCAGCTTCATGCCCTACGTGGTGGCCTCGCAAACCGTCCCGATCCTGGCGCTTGCACCAATCCTGATCAACCTGGTGGGCATCAACCTGAAAGCCAAAGTGATTGTCACTACCTATCTGGTGTTTTTCGCCGTGGCGGTCAGCGCCGTCAAGGGGTTGAAGTCGGCCAGCCCGCTGGCGCACGAACTCATGCGCTCGTACGCCGCTAACACGTGGCAGGTGTACTGGAAGTTGCGGTTCCCTGCTGCGCTGCCCTACATATTTACCGGCCTTAAAATATCCAGCACCGCTGCCCTGGTCGGTGCGATGGTCGCGGAATTGATCGGCTCTGAATATGGCCTGGGAGCCCTTCTCGTTGCCGGCAATACGTTCGGCCGGGACTTGCTACTGTGGTCGACGATGCTGGCCGGATCAATCCTTGGCCTGGGCAGCTACTTGTTACTGACGTTGGTCGAACGGGCCGTCGTGCGCGCACGTCCCCGTTTGGCGTAACTACATGTTGGAGGGTCGCTCGTTGCAGCACTCAAGGGGCATGCGATGGCCTTAGGTAGGGCCGCCGGTACCGCCGCGCCTCCAATCGTTCGCGGCCGCCCACTGGCCTTCCCAGCTAAATATGGTCCCCGGGTAGCCGCACCGGCGCTGGTGCTGGTTGCAGTCCTGTCCTTGTGGCAATTTGCACTTCACAGCTACCAGGTTCCTCCACCCTTGGATATTGCGGCAGCAATTAGAGACAATCGCGACACAATCTGGACGGGCGTTCGCGTCACGTTTTGGGAGGAAGCGCTGCGCGGCTATATTGCCGGTTGTGGTCTTGGCTTCCTGTTCGGCGTCGTTTGCGCGCGTTTTGACTGGCTCCGTCGCGGAGTCATTCCATATGCCGTCGCCAGTAGCTCGATCCCAATTATTGGACTGGCGCCGGTGCTCATCTTCTGGTTCGGTTTGGAATGGCCTTCCAAGGCAGCGGTCGTCGCCGTGATGACGTTCTTCCCGATGCTGATCAATACGGTGGTGGGCCTCACCTCATTTGACGCGCTGTCACGAGATTTGCTTACGTCTTACGCGGCAGGTGGCTGGACGACTTTCACAAAGCTACAACTTCCGACAGCAATGCCTTTGGTATTCAACGGCCTGAAGATTTGCAGCGTGCTCAGCTTGATAGGCGCGGTCATTGCCGAATACTTTCCTGGACCGATCAACGGGCTCGGTTTCCAGCTGCAGAACGATGCGTCGTCCGGCGTCTGGAATCTCGTCTGGGCTTATACGGTCGTCACCTGTTTGGTCGGTATTCTGTTCTACAGCGTGTTGCTCATCGTAGAGCGGTCTGTAACCTTTTGGCACGTTTCATATCGAAGTAATTAACAGTGCCGTTAATGGTCGCCAATGAGGGCGTTGTTGCTAGTGGGAGGAGGAAAGTCGGCAATATAGAAAATCTTCTGGGTCACGCGCCTAACTAGCACTTGTTTACATAAACAGTCATACAGTTAATAAGACGGAGAGTGAGATGGCTTCACAGCGGTTTCACCGGTTCGCGGCCCTGACAGTAGTTGTCGGGCTGCTGCTTGGTGGTCTTGGGCACGCACCGGAAGCATCCGCGGCAACGCACCAACGGGCGCTGACACCGGTGCGGCTAATCCTCAAGTGGGTTACCCAGGCCCAATTTGCCGGTTATTACGTAGCTCTCAAGAAGGGTTATTACGCCAAGCAAGGGCTAGACGTACACATCCAGCCTGCCGGTCCTAACATTGCCCCCGAGACAGTGGTGGAGAACGGTGGGGCCGATTACGGCATCGATTGGATGCCCTCGCTGCTGGCTCAGCGTGACCATGGCCAGAATATCGTCAATATCGCGCAGATTTTCCAGACTACCGGCATGCGCTTGATCGCCTTCAAAACTTCCCACATCAGTGGGCCGCAAAACTTCAACGGGAAGAAAGTTGGCGTCTGGTTCTATGGCAACGAATACCAGTTCTTTGCCTTAATGCACAAACTTGGCATCGATCCTACGAAGACGTTTACCGTCTATCACCAGCAGTTCGAGATGAATACCTTCCTGCAACATCGCATCGACGTGGCGTCGGCCATGACCTATAACGAGCTCGGCGTTGTGCTTGATTCCGGAGTGAAGCTGAGCGACCTGAGTGTCTGGGACTACGGTAAGCTTGGCGTCAGCATG
>JAQBPC010000185.1 GCA_028287725.1 Chloroflexota bacterium
AGCGCCGCGGACTAAGGCGGCCAAGCGCGGGCTATCGACCTAGCACGCACCTCACGGGAGGAGCCGGACGTCCCGGCGAACCAGGCAGGAGGTCTGTTTGCCGAGCTTCGTCCCGCGCGACTGTCATGACGGTCACGGTTGCCAGGGATTGACGACGCGCGCACCACAGCAAATCGTCTGTGTTCCGGGTAACCCAAGTCACCCCGTTGGGATCTGATGAACGCTTGACCAACTCGGAGAGCAGCGTGGTATCGAGCAAATAGCTCACAACGCTACGTCTCGCCCCGAATCCTTGCTGCGCTGTCTATCCATTTCCACTCCATAGAGAGGAGATTGCTGAAAGAATTCGAGTAAGGGGGTTGAAGGACGAGTCAGGCGTTCGTACTCCTCTGCGGAGAGTACAACCGCCGCGGGGCGTCCCCGCATGGTAATCGTCTGCGGTCCGGCGGTTGCTGCTTGATGAAGCAGGTGACTCAGACGATTCCTCGCCTCCTGCATGGGCCAAATTGACTTCATATATTCCCCTATCTGCCTAGACTGTCCAGATGTAGAGTTGACCGTTTACCCCAGCGGCCAGCTATGGCGCCACACCTACGATACTCTACATATGCGCAGTCGGTGACCTTCCCAACTGAGATCAGGGGCATTTTGTGTCATGGGTAAGCAGATCCGCACCGGGCGCGGCACCGCACGCGGCGAAGAGGCGATACGGGCCGCGTATGAGCGGGAGGGGCCGGAGGAGTTCTACCGGCAACACGGCGCCGACTACCGGAACCCGCACGAGTCGATCGTCCGCGCCGTGCTGACGCGCGCAGTCGAAACCTGGCAACCCGATCTCAGTGCCGTGCTCGACCTGGCCTGCGGGAGCGGGGAGGCGGCGCTGGCGCTACGCGAGCACGGCGCCGTGGTGGAAGGAGCCGACCCATTCACCGGCGAGGCGTACCTCGCCCGCACCGGCGACGAGGTCCTGCCGCTGAGCTTCGAGGCGATCGCCCAGGGCGCGCTTGCCGGCCGCAGCTACAGCCTGATCGTCTGCAGCTTCGCCCTGCACCTGGAGGAAAAATCGCGGCTGCCCAAGCTCTGTTATACCCTCAGCCGCCTGGCGCCGGCGCTGATAGTGCTCACACCCCACAAACGTCCGACTATTGCGCCGGCCTGGGGCTGGGTGCTGACGGACGAAATACTACACGAGCGTGTTCGGGCGAGGTTGTACGCGAGCACGTAACAAGTCGGCGTGCTGACCGGCATGGCGTCCGGACACCGCGTCGAGGCGTGTTAGCCTGCTTGCGAACCGTAGGCGAGGTCGAGTAGAGTAAAGGTCTGTTTGATCGTGCTCATCACCAGCATACGAGGCTGGGAAATGGGAAGACCGCACAGTGCCTGGCGCTGCTTTCGAAACGGCGCATGCTTCTGCACAGAGGCGCCAGGTCGTCGCGGAGGCCGCCCATTTCACCTGCACGCATTGAATTGCCGCTGACCGGAGCACTGCAGCACGGGGATGTTGGCGAAGGGAGCAGCTATGGCCTTACAAGCGTATCTCAATCAATCGTGCTTTCCCGGCATCTCGGTTGCCCACTTCCTCGAAGTGGCGGCTGTGGCAGGGTGCGACGGTGCAGACCTGAACGTACTGATGCAGCCGGTGCGGCCCCGTGATTTTTCCGCGGCGGTACAGGCCACGGGTATGCGCATCTCCGCGATTCACGCGCTGATGGATTGGGCCTTGCCCGACGACCCGGAGCCACTTGCCACCATGGAGCCGTTGCTGGAAGCGGCGATCGCGGCGAATGCATCGTATATTGTCTGCGTGGCGCCGCTCCGGCTGGGAGGTTTTCCTCCGGATCTGGATATATGGGCGGCCGCGAGCGACCGTCTTCGCGAGCTGGCAGCGCGGGCTCGGCCGGCCCGGGTCCGCCACCCCCAGGAGCAATGGGGCCGCTCCTCGTCAAGGCGCGGGGCAGTGAGCGGCATCCGCCGGGTCGCGGATGCTCTCTCTATTGCCGAGCGGGCGGGCGAGGATATCGTCCTCGCCGTCGACAGCTATAACCTGGCCACGGCGGACGAGCCATTTGACGTTCTGCGAGCGGTGCCCGCGCACCGTCTGGGCGTGGCGCACCTGGCCGATCTGGAGCCGGCAGAAGGGGGCCGTACCCTCGCAGGCCGGGGCACGCTAGATCTTCCCGCATTCGTGCGCGCGCTCACCCAGGCCGGCTACGGCGGACCACTCTCTTTGGAGATCTTTCCTGCCACCAGCTGGCAGGATCCGCTCGCCTTCGCGCGAGAGGCAGTCGCGGCCATGCGGCGGTGCATTGCCGAGGGCAACGCCGGCGAGCGCGAATAGGTGAGGACACCGCATAGCCTTGGAGCCCAATGCGAACGATCGTAGTCCACTGCATGCCGCGATTCTGCCCGGATGTGACAGGTAAGATTGGCCGATGAACAGTACCTTGTTCGCCGCCCCCCGACCGGCAGAGCCCATGATACATGGGCTCACGGCATTTTTGCGCCGCCGTCATGAGAAGACCTTTGTCTTGATTGCCCAGGATCTGGCCCATTGGCATGCGGGTGAAATTGCGGCTGGGGCCAACCTCGCGGTAACGGCCAACGGCTATCGACTGGTCAGCCTCGATTTCCGTCGCTCCGCCGAGCGGGAACGCGAGTTACTGGAGGCGATCCGTGATGCCGGCGTCAGCGGCTTTATTTTTCTCTGGGACCATGCGTCGAGCAATCTGGACCTCTATGCCTCCCTGGTGGAGAGCCGGCCCTGCGTGCAGGTCATCGATCCAAAGCCAATCCCAGGACTAGATTTCGTGGGCATCGACGAATACAGTGGCGGCCTGCTGGCGATGCGACACCTGATCAACCTGGGCTACCGGCAAATCGGCCATGTGACGCTGCAAGTGCCTATGCAGTGCCTATGTGAGCGCCGGCAAGCCTACGTCGATTCCCTGGCGCAAGCAGGATTGCACATGCCGGACGAGTGGGTGCTGAACCTGCCGTACGGCCTGAACGAGGTCGATCGCTGCCTGCGCGTCCCCCTCATACGGCAGTTCCTGACGCAACCCCAGCGGCCGCAGGCCCTCTTTGTCTGTGCCGATTGGGTGGCAAGCGAGTTGATCGAGTGTGCTCAGGAGCTTGGATTGAGCGTGCCCGAGGATTTTGCCGTGGTCGGGTTTGATGATTCCCTGCCCTATTGCCTGACAGGCGTTCCGCTGACAACGGTACGCATCGACCCACAGCAAATAGGGCGCCTGGCGGTCGAGCGCCTCCTGCTGCAGGTGCGGGACGGCGTGAAGGCTGAGCCGGCTCGCATCCTGATCCCGCCAATGCTGATCGTGCGTGAATCATCGGCCCGCACCACGGCAACCACCGAGCGATGGGCGCTCGTCGTACGGCACATGCAGAACAACTTCCGCCGCGACATCTCCGTACGCGAGGTGGCGAGCATGGTTGGGCTCGAACACCACTATTTCTCGCACCAGTTCTCCCGCGTATTCGGACGCCGGTTTACCGACTATGTCAACGAGCTACGCCTCCAGTACGCTGCCCAACTGCTCGCCACGACCGAACACACGATCCAGCACGTGGCCAGTGATGCGGGTTTCGGCAGCGAAAACCACTTCTACACGCTGTTCAAGCGGGCCTATCACGTTTCGCCGCATGCTTTCCGCAAGCAACAGCTACCGCGCTAACGCTTGGGGACAACGATTTGTGAAGAAACGCCAAACTTTTCAGCATGTTCAGGCCCCGGGCTCTGTGATAGCGTAAAGCCCAATCCACGGACTGACGGCGCCGGTCACGGACACACCAACTCAATGTAGAGATTGTAGGGACCTGCCATGGGTGGCGAGCTGGCTGGACGAACGATCCTGGTGACTGGTGGGAGCGGCGACCTCGGCAGTGCTGCCGCTAGCTTGTTGGATGCACATGGCGCGGTCGTTGCGGTAGCCGATCTGCACCCGCCATCAGGGGCAGCGGGCCGCCTTCTCGGCACGAGCTCGAGTGGCCCTATCCGCTATTTCCCCGTCGACGTGCGCCGGCGCCTCTCGGTCGAACAACTCTTCTCGGCCCTGGACGAGGCGGGGCTCGCGCCGGACACCATCATCTGCAACGCGGGCTTCGTGCATAACGCGTCATTTCTCGACGTGAGCGATGACGACTGGGAGCAAACGCTCTCCGTGAACCTGACCGGCTGCTTCCTGGTAGGCCAGGTCGCCGCGCGGCGGATGGTGGCGGCGGGGACCCGAGGTCGTATCCTGATGACCGGGAGCTGGGTGCAGGATATCCCGTGGACAGATGGGACGTCCTATTGCACCTCGAAGTCTGGTCTGAAGATGCTCGCGCGCTGTATGGCACGTGATCTGGCGCCCTATGGGATCCGCGTCAACACGATCGCGCCGGGTATTGTCAATGCAGGGTTGTCACGCCAGGTTATGGACGAGGATCCGCTATTTCGCGAGCGGGCCTTGCGCGCAATCCCGCTGGGCGAGCTGCAGAGCCCCGAACAGGTCGCACAAGCCATGCTCTGGGCGTGCCTGCCGGCAGCGGACTACATGACAGGGGCTACCCTGCTGGTGGATGGCGGCTGCAGCCTCTACGCCTACGATGCGAGCGGGACCTGAGGATGCAACCAACTGCATCGCCAAGACTGTCACGGTGGCGGCTTGGCGCGCTCGTGCTGGCGCTGATTAGCGGCGGAGAAGCGGGCGTATGTATCGCGCTTGCCGCGCTGGTGGTGGTCTTCTACCTGCTGAATCACGGGTTCCTCTCCGAAGTCAACATCCGCGCAATGCTCGATGCGGTTGCCTACGTCGGTATTATCGGCGTGGGCCAAACTGTGCTTCTGGTCGCGGGCGAATTCGATTTGTCCGTGGGATCGGTTGCCGGCCTCTGTGCGGTGATTGCCGGTTGGCTTATGACCACCGGGCATGTGCCCGTAGCGCTTGCCGTGCTGGGCGGGTTAGCGGCGGGTGCGCTGCTCGGTCTGATCAACAGCATCGTGGTCGTCCGGTTCGGTATCCCGGCGTTTATCGCCACGCTCGGCATGCTGTTCGTGGCCCAGGGGTTGACCCAGGTAATCACCAACGGCTACCCGATCTATCCGCTGCCCGACGTGGTCGGTAACTTTGGCCAGGCAACGAGCCTCTTCGGGATTGGCTGGGCATTCGTAATCCTGCTGGTGCTACTGGTGGTCGGGGACTTTGCCATGCGCCGGACCACGCTGGGCCGCAATATCTACGCAACCGGCGGCAATAAAGAAGTAGCCCGGCTCGTGGGCATCAACACCAATCGCTATAAAACTGTCTGCTTCATGCTTGTCGGGATGCTCGCCGCCACAGCCGGCATGCTCGTCATGGGAAGCCTTGCCAGCGCTACGACCTCGATTGGCCAGGGCTGGGAGCTGACGGTGATCGCCGGAGTTGTGGTTGGCGGCGTTAGCCTCTTTGGTGGTGTGGGCACCGTTTTGGGAGGAGCCATGGGCATGCTCCTGCTGCAAGTCGTGCAGAGCGGCCTCGTCGTGGTCGGCGTCAGCGCGAACTGGCAGCAGGTATCAGTCGGAGTAATCATGGTGCTCGCGGTCGGCCTCGATGTAGTCCGGCGCAAGCTGTCGTTCAGACAAGTGCATAGCGTGAGCGACGTAGCATCGCTGCTCACCGACCTTGAGGTTGCTACGGAAAGGAGAACGATACAGAGGAGTGTAGGCGCCACGGACGATGTACGGGTGACCACTACTGAGCACAATATTGAAAGAGGTAGAGACTCGTGATGACTCGTTCACGATTTAGCGGGCGGGGCGCGCGCGCCCTTGGCGCGGCCTTTATTTGTACCGGTCTGCTCGCGACCAGCCACGGCGGAAACGTCGCGGCATCCAGTCGGCCGGCGACCGCGTCCAGCGCAGCCAGTTTGAACTTCCTCTGGGTCCAGCCATTGCGTAACCACCCTGTCCACCGGCTCATGCAAGCTGGCTTTCTCAACGAATGCGCAAAGTTGGGAGCGAAGTGCGACATCGCCGGGAATCCGAGCGCGACAGTCTACGATGTTCCGGCCAGCGTTGCCCTGGCCAACGCGGCCCTTGCCGGTAAGCACTACAATTGCGTCGCCGTGTACGATCCCGATCCCTCGATCAATCCGTTCATCAAGCAGCTTGGCAAGCAGGGCTACCCTGTCGTCACCTGGCACGTGCTGCCCAAGCAGGGAACGGTTCCGGGTCTCGACGCGGCTACCGGCGAGAACATTACGCAGGTGGGTAATGCGGCAGCTTTGGCCATGGGTAAAAAGCTGGGTGGCCACGGGACGATCGCGTTAACCCAGGGGAGTTTCAATCTCACCGAGAATGCCATGGCCGCCAGCTTCCGGGCGACGATGAAGGCGCACTATCCAGGCATCAAGATACTGGCCTCGCAGCTCGAGAACTTCGAGCCATCCGCCGCGGTCGCCAAGGCCGTCAGCATCCTGCAGGGCAACCCGTCCGTGACCGCGGCGTTTTCGACGACCGGGAACGGTGCGCAGACGTGGTATGGCGCGGAACAACAGAGCGGCCGCTCACTCGTAATCGTCGGCATGGACTACATTCGCCAGAACCTTGATCTCGTCAAGGCCGGCAAGGTGTACGGCTTGGCTGCCCAACCACTCTACACCGAGGGCAGCAAGGCGGCAGATTTGTGCGGCGGGCTGGCCGCCGGCAAGAAGGTTCCCTACTATAACTATCTGGACGCCAAGATCATCACCAAGAACGATCTCGCCCCTTACTACGGCTACTTGAAGGCAGCTGGAGTATAACCCCTCGCGAGCGGGTAGGCAGGAGTCGGACCGTATCGGGACCGACTCCTGCCTACCCGCTCGCGCGAAAGAATCGGGTGAAGCGGTGCCGTATATCCTTGCAACCGAAGGGCTGAGTAAGCATTTCGCGGGAGTGCAGGCCCTGCGGACGGTCGACCTCAAGGTACAGCCCGGCCTGATCCATGCGCTGGTGGGGCAGAATGGCGCCGGCAAGTCGACCCTTGTCAAGGTTCTCAATGGCGTCTATCCGGCGGGCTCGTACGAAGGTACTGTACGGCTTCACGATGCCCCGGTGCGTTTCTCCTCGCCGGCCGATGCCCGCGCATGCGGGATTGCCTATGTGCCCCAGGAACTCCAGGTCCTGGAAAATCTCAGCATTGCCGAAAACATCTACGTCGGGCAGACGGGGCTGGAGAGCAAGGCCCTGGTGCGCTTCAATGAGTTGAACCGGCGCGCCGCGCAGGTTCTCAGCCGGCTCGGCGTCGCGCTCGATGTACGGGCGCCGCTCGCCTCGCTGAGTGCGGCCCAGAAGCAATTGGTGATGATCGCCCGCGCCCTGGCCACCGCGCCCTCGGTGCTGATGCTCGACGAGCCTACCGCCGCACTATCCGTGCATGAGACCGATCGTTTGTTCCTCATCCTCGAGCGCCTCCGCTCCGAGGGAGTAACGATGATCTTGATTACCCATCGCATTCCAGAGGTGCTGGCGCTCGCCGACTGGGCCACTGTGCTGCGTGATGGCCAGATCGTAGCCGAGATTCCGCGCGCCGACTTTCATGAGGACGCCATCGTCTCCGCCATGGTGGGGCGGCGTATCGACCTGCTGTTCCCGCCGCGCGATACGCCTATCGGCACCGAGGAGGTGCTGCGCGTGGAGCGTCTCCGCGTTCCGCGGCCAGGTGGCGCGGCCGACATTATCTCGGATGCAAGCTTCTCCGTGCGGCGAGGCGAGATCGTCGGGCTTGCGGGTCTGGTAGGGTCTGGACGCACGGAAGTGTTGAGTGCGATCTACGGTCGCATAGCCCACGAAGGGCGGGTGTTCGTCGAAGGCCGCGAAATCGCCATCCGCCAACCGGCAGATGCGCGTGGCGCGGGGATCGCCCTGTTGACCGAGGATCGCAAGAATGCCGGGCTTTTGTTCAACTTGCAGCTTGGGCGAAACATCACACTGGGAAACCTGCACTTGTTTGCGAACCATGGCCTCATCGACCGTGACCGCGAAGACACGGCAGCCCGCGCCTCAATGCGCTCCTTCGAGATCAAGGCGAAGTCGATCCGGGCCGATGTGGCGCATCTCAGCGGCGGAAATCAGCAAAAGGCGCTCCTCGCACGAGTGCTCGTTCACACGCCCAAGATCTTGCTGCTGGATGAACCCACCAAAGGAGTTGACGTGGGCACCAAGCAAGAGATTTACCGCCTTATCCTCGAGCTTGCCGGACGCGGCCTGGCATTGATCGTGGTCTCCTCGGAGCTTCCCGAATTGTTGGGCATGTGTGACCGCTTTCTGGTGCTGAGCAACGGGACCATCGTGGATGAGTTCACCAAGGCGGACGGGAGCGAGGAGCGTATACTGCAAGCCACGGCAAGGGGACCAGTGCGGCAGCAGATCGCAACGGCGTGAGGAAGCTGTCGCCGCGAATCGCAGATCTTGGTCCGACCTACCACTTCATCGGCAACAAACCACGAGAAAGTACGCCACCGCCCATTTGCCCTGCTACTATAGGGAGGCTGAGAACATTTAAATAGAGGAGCAGCCCAAGGTGCAGGTCGAGACGAGCACGATTCCTATACCGCCGCTCACCCGCCCGCTGGGCCGGCACATTGGCACCGGGCCGGGCATGAGCCAGGCGATTGCCCAGGCCAAGGAGATTGGTTGTACCGCCGCGCAGATCTTCCCCGGCAATCCAAAAGGCTGGCGCCACACGCCCTTGCCCCCCGAGCGCGCAACCGCCGGCCGCCTGGGCTGGGCCGAGGCGGGGGTGGCGCCGCTTACGATCCACGCTCCGTATCTGATCAACCTGGCATCGCCTGACGACAATCTCTATGCCAACTCAACCCAGGGCGTCCGAAACTCGCTCAGCCGCGGCGTGGAGCTTGGCGCGCCATTCGTGACCGTGCACCTGGGCAGCCATAAGGGAACCGGCCCTGAAGCGGGCGCTGCTCGCTTGATTGCCGCCACGCATGCCGCACTCGAGGGCATGCCGGACTGGCTCTATCTCCTATTGGAGAACAATGTAGGGGCGGGAAACTCGATGGGCAATACCCTCGATGCGCTCGGTAACCTGGTACGTGATGCCGCACACCCACACATTGGTGTCTGCATCGATACAGCGCACCTCTGGGGCGCCGGCTACGACCTGACCACTGCCGAGGGTGTAGATCGGGCTGTGAGCGAGATCGATCGTGCTATCGGTCTGCAGCATGTCCGCGTCCTGCACATCAACGATTCTCCGATGGGTTTGGACAGCCACCGCGACCAGCATACCTATTTGGGGCAGGGAAACATTGGCTATGAGGGGCTGGCCGCCGTGCTAACCCATCCCGGCCTTGCCGGCATCCCCGCTATCCTGGAGACTCCCGACGGCGGGCCGGAGGAGGAGCTCATCCGCCTGCGCACCGCGGCCTTACTCAGCGCCGGCGACGCCGAGGGTGCCCGTGCGTATCAGGAGGCAGCGCTCCCAACCGGCTCCGACGAATCAGGGACCGTACCAGGGGACGACACTGACGGCTCAGACAGTGGTACCGCCGCCCTTCCCTGACGTCGCCGCCGGCGCAGCCGCGGCCAAGCCAGGCCGGCTGCCACAAGGACAGCCGTTCCTACGGTGGTTGCCAGGCCCGCCAGATACGAAAGCGGCGCGTAGACGAAAATTAGCCGGTGCCGGCCTGCCGGTACCGGCACCGCTCGCAGTACATAGTCCGCACGGTTGATGGTGGCCGGCTTTCCATCAATCCACACCTGCCAACCGGGATAGTAGCTGTCGTCGAGCACCAGGTACGAGGGCGCCGACGCATTGACCGCCACCTGCACGCTATTCCCGGTGTCGGAGATCACCTGTGCCTGTCCCGTCTTCAGACCGGCTGGGAAGTCGCGGGTTGTGGGACGGAGTACGCGTGCCCAGGCATCCTGCAGGAATCCGAGGCCAAGCGGCGCACGACTACCTCGCGGATCGTAGACCAGGTGATGCGCGCTATCGAACGCCGGCTGCAAGACTGTCTGCAGCTGCGCGCTACTGGAAGGCTTTGTGGTGGCGTTGCCCACCGGCACCAGGAAAGCACGCGGCAGCGCGGCGGTATTCCGATACACGTAGGCAATGCTCTGGAACCAGGTAGGGTTCCAGCTCGAACCGTTCGGCAGGACCCAACGCTCCGTCACCACCGCCGTACGCAGCACCAGGTGGGGCGTGCCCTTGGCATTTCGGCAGAGATGGTCGTTGACCGAGGGCGACCCCATGGTCACCTCGCCAATCCCCAGCAAGGTAGCGTAGCGCTGATCGTAGCAGCTGATCAGGTCACGTGCATCGGCGTTCGAGTACATGCTACGACCCTTGATCTTGATCAAGGAATCTGGATGGGTGACCGTCCAGTAGGGTAGGAGCGTAACGGGCGCGAAATCCTCCGCATCGTAAACGTTGCCGTTCACCATCCCCTGCCGGTACGGCATACCCCGGTCGTTGATCGTGAGCACGCGATAGGTCGCGGCATCCGGCTGGAGCAAGCTGCTGACGGTAGAAGCGCGATAGAAGGCCAAGGGGTCCATGAACACGGTCGACCGGGCGTCCGCGCTCCACAGATCCAGCAAGGTAATGGCCAGAAGCAGCACCGCCGTGACCTGCGGCCGGATCAATCGATCGGCATTGCAGGAGAGCAGCAAGGCCAGGAAGCCGCCAAAGAGCAAGAGACGGCCGCCGGCAGGTAGGACCGTATCGAGCAGCTTCGGCTGCAGATCGAGATGGCCCCCCTGCATGTACTCCAGCTGAAGCCCAACCAACAGCACTACGATCAGCAGCAGGCTGCCAAGCAGCGGCATGCGTAGAGCGCGCCACAGAGCCCGCGCGCCGTTCCGCTGTGCCAGCAGCCAATCGACGCCTGCCCCCGCCAGCACCGCCACGCTGAGCGTACAGACCAGCAGCCAGCGCGCGGGCACGCGCACCAGGCTCAGACCGGGCAGATGAAAGAGCAGTCCATACACGGGCGTATATTTGCCCAGTGCCATGATCAGCCCCAGCAGGGCCAGCCAGGCGTAGAACCGCACCTGAGGCGCGCGTCGGCAGTACAGGCAGGCGGCCGCGACTGCCAGCAACGGCAACAAGCCCACGTAGAGAGCAAATTCGTGCCAGTAGCCGTAGCCTTGGCTGAACTGGTCGAGCCAGTAGCTATCCTTCGGGCCGGTGCCTACCGCATCGGGTGAAAAGGCCATCAGCAGCGCGGCGGGAAGCAACGAGATCTTGCTGGCGCCGTTGAAATCCAGCCCACCGGCACGAATACTCCAGTTCAGCGACTGCACGAAGGGCAGTACGATCACCGCGGAGAGTCCGACGGCAATCAGTCCGCCTAGCGCCGCGAAGACCGGCAAGCGGAGTGCGGGCAGGCCATGGTTGCGCACTTTCGCGATGATCCCGATGAGCAACAGCGCGATGACCGGGTAGAGCGTGAGGACCAGGAAGCCAAGGCCATTGGCCAACACTTGCAGACCGGCTGCCAGCCCCAGCCACAGGGCCGCGCGGAAGCCCGGCCGCTCCAGAAGGTGGTGGACAGCGAAAAAGACCCACGGCATCCAGGCGATCACACCCAACTCGAGCAGATGGCCTGCGTAGAGGTGGCCGATCATGAAACCGGAGAGCATGAAGGCCATGGCGCCAACGGTTCGGCCGACCCGGCCGGCTCCGGTGACACTTGCCAGCATATAGGCGCCGAGCCCGGCAATCGCAAAATGTGCCATATCGAGCACGGTGATCGCGTCGCGCGCGTCCAATACCTGGAGCGGCCAGAGGGGAGGGTACGCGACCAACCCACTAAACGGCACCAGCGGGTAACCGCCACCGGCGAAGTTATTCCAGAGCGGCAGGAGTCCATGCGCGAGCTGATTCTTTATCAGCATCAGCAACGGATAGTTGAGCACGATCACGTCGCCGCCAAACGGGGGCGTGCCCGAACCAAGACCCTGGCGGAACAGCAGAATAGGAAGAATCAGCAGCAGAAGCGGCGGCCACCATGCGGCGATATGCGGGGCCGATCGAGCATGAGGGCTAGGAGGGCCCGAGGGCCAGGAGTGGAACACGCAGCAATGGTAGGGCCGGCAACCCTACCTGTCAATCAGGCAGCGCGGTTGGGCACGGTGAACCAGAAGGTATTCCCGGAGCCGGCTTCGTCGGTCTCGATTCCGATATGGCCGTTCATCGCCTCGATGAGGCTCTTACAGATGTAGAGGCCAAGCCCCGAACCGGCTACGATACCATCCGCCTGCTTGGAGCGCCCGAGCCGGCAATACCGGGTAAAGAGGCGTCCCTGCTCTTCAAGTGTCAGGCTGGTGCCGGCATCGTAGACCTCGACCCGCACCTGTGGTCCGTCTGGAAACCAGCGCAAGATGATTGGCTCTGCCGCCGGCGAGTATTTCGCGGCATTATCCAGCAGATTTATTACGACTTGTAGCAAGCGGTCACGGTCGGCCCAGATATCCTGGTCGGCATCTGGCGACTCCAGGCGAAAGACGCGATTAGGATACAGCACCTGCGCTTCGCCAACCGCCTGCGTCAGCACGTCGAAAGCTTCGACATGCCCCGGAAGTACCGAGATGCCGTCTACCAGACGCGACGAGGTCGAGAGATCGCCGACTAACCGCTCCAGGCGCAGCGTAGAACGCAAGATATACTCTACATGCCGGCGCCGTCGATCGCTGGGAAGATCGTCCCAGTGGGCAATCAGCGTTTGGGCGAAGCCTTTAATCGTAGCGAGCGGCGTCCGCAACTCATGCGAGAGCGTGGAGAAAAACTCTGTGTTCTCCATCATCGATTCGGGCACAATGTCGAGGCGAGCCTCGTGCCACTCACGTTGCTCGTCGTTGAGAGCAAGATCATTCATCAGGGCAATCGTGACTTATCTGAGGCGCATGCGCCAATCACCCATATGGGGGGTGGAAGGGAAGTGCCGCCAGCCCGACTGTGTTATAGCCACGCAGCCCACGCATGTCGCCTGGCTAGCGGACGGCAACGTTCGCACGACGGGCGGTGCATCAGAGGCAAAATCGGTCACCTCCATGGAGCTGCCCTACAGCTGTGTTCCGTGCAAGGGCAGGCAGAGAAGTCCGGCTATACCTATCTACATAGGCATCTACATCGGGCTATTGCTCCTGAGCGAGTGAACTATTTAAGCTGACGGCGGAGAATGTAGAGCGCTTCTTTGCAGCGATCCGCTAAGTATGATGTGGCGCGGCTTGGAGACTCCGCCGTCCGAAAGCCGATATCCACAATCGCCACGCATCGATTTTCGTCCCAGGGCGTGAGCCTGACAAGGCCGACTCGGCCAGACCGCACTATATATAAGGATCGCGTTTCTGCGACGCACTATATATAGGATCGCATCGCGGTGCCCGAGCCGGCTATTTTGCATCTCTGCTACGCTATTTTTTAGGCACGTGATTGGAGGACCGAAGCTGAACCAGCGTGGTGACGAACCCGAGGATACGTCTCTGACCCTGGCGACCTGGGCGGATGAGCTGCGCGCAATGGCTGCGCTCGGCTTGCTCTACACTACAGATTCCTATGATCGCGAGCGCTATACGCGCATCCAGCAGATCGCCGACGCCATGATTGGCCGCCTCAGCGGTAGGGCGATGGAGGAGATCCGGCCCCTACTGGCAGCGGATGTAGGCTATGTGACGGTCAAGGTAGGGGTAGCGGCCGCCACGTTCGACCGCGAGGGCCGGATTCTGCTGGTACGACGGCGCGATAACGGGCTATGGGCGATGCCGGGTGGTTGGGCCGACGTGGGGGATACGCCGGCGGCGATGACGGCACGCGAGGTGTGGGAAGAGACAGGACTGACCGTCTCTGTCGATCGGTTGCTCGGTATCTACGACAGCAGGCAACGGAACTTCCGCCACCCGCACCAGATCTATCATCTGGTCTTCCTCTGCACGCCCCAGGCAGGAACGCCGGTGCAGACCGATGAGACGCTCGACGTTTCCTGGTTCACAGCCGACGCGCTCCCCGATCTCTCGCCGGGCCACCAGGATCCGGTCCGCGATGCCTTCCGCGCCATAGCCGACCCGCTGCTGCCTGCCATCTTTGACTGACCGCGGCCACCAGAAACGCAGATGACACGGATGACGCAGATACGGAGGCGATGACAGTGAGCCCCTTCGGGATGCATCCTAAGGGCTTTCCTCACGGCCATACCTGACCATATCGCTCGTGCCGCCATCCAGTCACCCCTCACCATGTCGCACATGCCGCCAATGAACGCGGCCAGCGAAGCGGATCCAAAAGAAAGCCACAGCCCCCTCAACGTCCCCCAACCTCTTAGTGTTTGGACCACGTTTCATATCTGCGACAAATGTGTTT
>JAQBPC010000370.1 GCA_028287725.1 Chloroflexota bacterium
ATTCGCAATACCAGTGTTACTCTCCACAGGCCAGGTCGATGAATGCCTGGGCTGCTGGTGATAAATAACGGCGGCGGTTCCAGCCAATTCCGTTGCGCAGGACAAGGGGGTCTTGCCCATCGCAGACAATGGCGGTGCCCAAATCGAAGCCGCGAAGATCCACGGTGTCGGGCAGCAGCGCGACGCCCAAGCCGGCTTCGGCATATGCCGCCAACGTCTGGCCGACTGCACTTTCCATCGCCACGTAGGGTATGAGCCCAGCCTCATGCCATGCCGCAGCGAGGCGGACCCTGGTCAGGTATTGCTCCTTTAGCATGAGCAGCGGGATCGCGGGTTCACCGAGCGGCGCAACCAGATCGCGGAGATCGACGCGTTCGCGCCGGACCAATGGATGAGATTTCGGCGCCACGGCACGGATATGGGCAATCAGAAATTTGCGCACTACCAGCGAATGCGGGACATCCAGCGGCACCACGGCCAAATCCAGATTGCCGTCTTCAAGCCGTTCAATCAGTGCCAGCGCCCCGTCTTCAAGCACCCGCACCGCGACGTTGCCATTTTGCGCCTTGAAGCGATGGAGCAGCGGCGCAAGTACTGTGGCCGCGGTTTGCGATGAGGAGCCGATCACCAGCGTGCCACCCTGTGCGCCCAGCACATCGCGCACGTTCAGACGGCCCCGGTCTGCCTCGGCGACCGAAGCCCGTGCCGCGGGCAGGAAGGCGGCGCCGGCTGCCGTGAGGCTATTGCGACGACCCTCGCGATTAAAGAGCGGTGCGCCGAGCTCGCGCTCGAGATCGCGGATCTGCCGGGACAACGCCGGCTGGGTAATATCGAGGGCCTCCGCTGCCCGCGAGAAGCTCAGGCAGTCGGCGATCGCCAGAAAGTAGCGAAGATGGTGCAGTTCCATGCTCCAACTATAACAGTTTGTTATGGAATGCATAGAAGTATGTCTATTGCAGGCATAGCACATGCGGCGTACGATAATCTCAGGTTACGCGCGGGTGTTCGTCGGAGTTGCTTCGACTCGACAACCCGCGATGCCCGAGGCAAGCGAAAGGCGGTATGACCGGTGCCGAAGACGATGTTCGACAAGATTTGGGACGCACATGTTGTTCGAGAAGCGCAGGGCGAGCGCTCGATTCTGTATATCGACCGTCACCTCGTGCACGAAGTCACGTCCCCTCAGGCGTTTGAGGGTCTTCGGCTGGCTGGCCGAAATGTACGGCGGCCCGATGCCACGTTTGCCGTTCTCGACCACAATGTGCCGACCACCGGTCGAGGCCTGCCAATTCGCGAGCCAAATAGCGCGCTGCAAGTCGCGACCATGGAGCGTAATGCCGTGGAATTCGGTATCACCCTGTTCGGCATGGGGGACGTTCGCCAGGGTATCGTGCACGTCACGGGCCCCGAGCAGGGCATTACCTTGCCCGGCATGACAATAGTGTGCGGCGATTCCCACACCTCCACGCACGGCGCGTTCGGCGCGCTCGCCTTCGGCATTGGGACCAGCGAAGTGGAGCATGTGCTGGCAACCCAATGCCTGCAGCAGGACAGGCCCAAGACCATGGAACTGCGAGTGGAGGGCGCCCTACCCGTGGGCAGCACGGCAAAGGACCTCATGCTGGCCATTATCGGCGCCATCGGCACAAATGGCGGCAATGGGCACGTGATCGAGTACACCGGCGAAGCGATTCGATCGCTCTCGATCGAGGGCCGGATGACCATCTGCAATATGTCAATTGAAGCCGGCGCGCGTGCCGGTATGGTGGCGCCCGACGAGACCACCTACGCGTATTTCAAGGACCGGCCATACGCCCCAAAGGGCGCGGACTGGGATGCCGCGGTTGCGCAGTGGCGCACCTTGCCAACCGATCCAGGCGCCACCTACGACAGGGTCGTTACCTTGCAGGCCGCATCTGTTGCGCCGCAAGTTACCTGGGGGACCAATCCTGGCATGGTTGTCGCGGTAGACGGCGTCGTGCCAAACCCGGCCGACCTCGCCGACTCGCAGGCGCGGGGTGCAGCGGAGCGGGCGCTGGCATACATGGCGCTACTGCCCGGAACGCCGATCACCGACATCTCCGTGGACCGCGTATTTATCGGCTCGTGCACCAACGCTCGTATAGAAGATTTGCGACTCGCGGCCAGCTTCTTGAAGGGACGGAAGGTCGCACCTACCGTGCGCGCCATGGTCGTTCCCGGGTCCGGACTGATCAAGGAACAGGCGGAACGCGAGGGGCTCGATCAGGTCTTTAAGGACGCCGGGTTCGAATGGCGAGACGCCGGCTGCAGCATGTGCCTCGCGATGAATGAGGACCGGCTTGAACCTGGTGAGCGCTGCGCATCAACCAGTAACCGAAACTTTGAAGGTCGCCAGGGCAAGGGTGGCAGAACCCATCTCGTGAGCCCGGCATTGGCGGCGGCGACTGCCATCGCGGGCCACTTTGTCGATATCCGAACCTGGCAGGTATAGAGCCCTTCTCGCGCCGATGCAGCCCATTTGCCATCCTGATTAATG
>JAQBPC010000390.1 GCA_028287725.1 Chloroflexota bacterium
TAGTTCGCACGTCGATCCCCGTTGTGGTTGTCAGCTCGGATCCCAATGACCTCCCGTATTGCCACTTGCGAACGGACGATACGCGAGCCGGTTATGTTGCGATTCGTCACCTACTCGACCTGGGACGGCGGAGAATCGCTATCGTCGGGTCAGGCGTGTACGCCGATGCGGCTATGTTGCCGCCCCCTGCCGCTCTCTCGGATCGGGTGGCTGGCGCAGGTGCGGCGCTGCGGGAGGTGGGCATTTCGGGGGATCGAGTTCCAATACTGTTGGTCCCAAACACCTTAGAAGGCGGTCGACTGGCCGGCGCGGCGTTACTAGAGTCCGGTGAGTCGTTGCCTGACGGCATTTTTGCCACCACCGATGCGGTCGCGTTCGGTCTGCTGGAGGTATTGCGCGCACGCGGACTGCGGGTTCCAGAGGATACCGCGGTAGTGGGGCATGATGATCTCTTTGCCTCTTCTCTGGTGGCACCGTCCTTGACCACGATCGCGCCGCCACGAATGGCAATGGGACGCGCATGTATCGAACTCTTGTTGCGCGCCGAGGCTGGGGAGGCGCTTCCTCCCCTGGCTATGCTCGAGGCTGCCCTTATGGTCCGGGAATCGACTATCGGCGCCGGGCCGGCGGCTCGGCGGGGGTTCAGCACTAATCTCTCCGACCCACAGAGTTGGCGCGGGTGGCGCGAACAGATGGCACAAACCGAACTAACCGCGGCACCGCCTCAGCCAGTCAGTCGCCTCACCCTGGACGCCTTCCTGACGGGAAAGGAGGTGATACATAGCGATCCGTTAGCTTCGTGGAGTTCACCGGGCCGTGCAGCCTCATCGTGCCACCGGCGGCATGGAACATGATTTGACACCAGAAGAGAGGTATTACGTTGAAGTTGCATCTCAAGTTGACTCATCGATCTAGGCTACTTCGTCCCTCATGTGCCGCCCTGGCACTTGTTGCGCTCGCTCTTCCGGCGCGACTGCCTTCAGCGCAGGCGGCTCCAATCACGATCACGTACCTGAACCAGGAACAACCAATTCCTCTCATTCAATCCACGGTAAATACCTTCAACCAGACGCACCCCAATATTCACGTGGTGCTGCAGAACTTGCCATTCGACCAGCTATTCCCGCAAATCGAGGTACGCCTTGGATCCGGATCATCGTCGCCGGACGTGATCGACGTTGATGCTCCGGTCACGGCGGCATATGCCGTCCAGGGCTTTCTTACGCCGCTTGACAGCTATTTCAGCAAGGCCGATCTTGCCCAGTTCGTCCCTGCTTCACTCAGTACCAGCTATTATCTAGGGCATCTGCTGGCGCCGCCGATAAACGGGTCAAGCCAGTTGCTGTACTACAACAAGGACCTTCTAAAGAAGGCGGGTGTCCCCTTCCCGCCGAACGACGTCAGCAAGCGGTTGACGTGGGAACAGCTCGTGACCAATGCCAAGAAGGCCCAAGTGCAAGCAGGGAAGAATGTCACGGCTTGGGGATTCGTGATCGACCAAATTGATCGTCCCTACCAATTGCTTCCACTACCGGAGTCGTTGGGTGGCCAGCCTATCAGCAAGGACGGCCTCCACGCCAGTGGCATCGTCAATTCTCCGGCATGGATTAAGGCATTCACCTGGTACTCCAATCTCTTCAACACCTGGAAAATCAGCCCGATCGGCGCCACGCCTGCGCAAACACCGAATCTTTTCAGCTCGGGCCATGCGGCGTATTTCTGGGGCGGCCCATGGAATGTGGGGACGTTTCAGGCCGCGAAAGGCTTGCATTGGGGCGTCGCGCCCACCCCCTATTTCGCCGGTGGAAAGGCAGTAACGCCGAACGACAGCTGGCACCTCGGAGTCAATCGCCATTCCGCCCACATCGCCGCCGCGGCCGAGTTCGTCCGCTGGCTAACGGTTGGCCCCGGCAATGACATCTTCGTAAAGGGTAACGGGCAAGTGCCCTCGCTCTTGCGGGAAATAACCCGAATCAACCAAGATTCCGCGTATGCGACCTTCCCGAGTAACGTCCTGCGGCTCACATCTTATGAGGCACAGCACACCGCCATACCGCGTCCGGTGACGCCTGGCTTCAACGAATACCAGGACATCTTGACACGGGCGTTCGACAATATACGCTCCGGGCAATCGTCCAAAGCAGCACTCGATGCTGCCGCGGCGCAAATTGATCGGGCAATGGCGAAGTACGCGCGAGCCCCGCACTGATATCGGGGAGTCCTGGCCAGGCGCGCCTGACCAGGACTCCCACCTTTGAAGGAGAGACCATGTCCCGGAGGGAATGGTGGGTCCCCTACGCGTTCCTTCTGCCAGCCATTGTCGGCCTGGTAATCTTCCGCGTGGTGCCAACCATCTATGCTATCGGACGCAGCTTCTACGCGATTTCATTTGGGTTGAATCCGGCAACTGTATTCGTGGGAAGCGACAACTACACCGCGCTGTTCAGCGATCCGACGTTCTGGCAGTCCGTGCGTGTCACTGCGGTCTTCAATCTGATAATCAACCCATTGCAAACAACGCTCGCGCTGTTGCTGGCCTTGCTTGTTAGCATGCGGCTGCGGGGAATTGGCGTCTTTCGCAGCATCTTCTTCATACCTATTTCGATATCGATCACGGTCGCCTCGATTATCTGGCAGTTAATGCTGGATCCGCAGTCGGGTTTGTTGAATGGCCTGATCGAAGCGGTGGGTTTGCCGCCACAGTCGTTTCTTACGAGTCCTAACCAGGCGCTACCATCTATCATCTTGATTGCCTCCTGGATCGGAGTCGGGTATTGGATGTTCTTCTTTATCGCGGGACTCAATGGCATCCCCCCGACACTCTACGAGGCCGCTGCCATGGATGGCGCAAGTTCCTTCGCATCGTTCGTGCATATCACGGTGCCGCTGCTGCGGCGCGTGATAGCTTTTGTCCTTGTCGCGGACACTACCGCGAATTTTCTCCTCTTCGCGCCGGTGTATATATTGACCCACGGTGGGCCCCAGGGAAGCACTGACCTGCTGATGTATGAGGCCTATAACAGTGACTTCGTCGGCCTCGACGTGGGCCGTGCGACAGCCATCACCACTGTGCTGCTCGCAAGTCTGCTCGTGGTGGTCGGCGCTCAGCTACTGTTACTCCGCAGCTCGGAGCGTTAGCCACTCTGGAAGGCATTCCCACATACTCTAGGACGCGAGGGACATAATGTCGCAAGAGAGTCCACGCCAGACCGCATCGACCGATGCAAGGCAAACGAAGCCACTTCGACGGTGGGTCAGGCGCAACGGCGGACCGATCGCGGGCAAGGCGCTGGCATATTTGGCACTCACGGTGCTGAGCGTGGTAACCCTACTGCCGTTACTGTGGAGTGTAGCCTCATCGTTTACCCCCCTCAACGATATCTACAAGTTCGCGGTTCCCTTTTCCTGGCACGCGCTCCTCCCCACAAACGTCACACTGCAGGCGTATCAGGACCTTTGGGCGAGCACGTATCCTCGTGCGCTGTTCAATACCGTGCTTGTGTGCGCGGTTACGGTCGTGGCCGGTATTTTGATTAATTCCCTCGCCGGTTTTGCCTTTGCGGTATTCAACTTTCCCGGCAAGCGTGTGCTGTTCATATTGGTGCTGATCACATTTCTCGTTCCCTTTGAAGTCCTTGCGCTCCCCCTGTTCGTCATCATAAACACGCTTCACCTCGATAACAGCTACCAGGCGCTTATCTTGCCGGCTCTGGCGAATGGCATCGTAGTCTTTCTCTTCCGCCAGTTCTTCATAGATACGCCGCGCGAACTTCTCGAGGCGGCACGGATAGACGGCTTGGGCTGGTTCGGGGTATATGTGCGCATTGTGATCCCAATCTCGACGCCGGTAATGGTAAGCGCAGGATTGGTGCTTTTCTTATCGCAGTGGCAGGCATTTTTCTGGCCGCTACTCGTAACCAATTCACCTAGCTACCAGATGGTGCAGGTAGCCTTGAGTACTTTTTCCGGGCAATACGTGACAAAGTGGAACGACATCTTCGCGGGCTCAATCATTGCTACCATCGTGCCGCTCGTCCTGCTGTTAACCCTACAGCGCTACTACGTGCGCACCATCGCACGAACTGGGCTCACAGACTGATTCTGTAGAGGTAAACGAGGGATAAATCCTGGCTTGCCGGCTACTTTCGTGTGCTTCGATCACTGCAAAACCTTCACTGAAGAGGAGATATCTGAATGCCGTTTCCTAAGTTGGCTGAGAGTACGCGCGTGGCGCGCCTCGAGTCACCAACCAGCACCATTCACATGGTGATCGATACCGATACCTACAACGAGATCGACGATCAGTTCGCAATCGCGTACGCCTTGTTGTCGCCCGAGCGTATCGTCGTAGAGGCGATTTACGCCGCCCCGTTCCATAACGACCGCTCCACAGGCCCCGGTGACGGCATGCGGAAGAGTTATGATGAGATCGTAAGATTACTGGGCCGGATGAACAGGCCGCACGCCGGTTTTGTCCATACGGGGGCTAGCGAGTGGATGTCCGGGCCAGATGAGCTGGTCCATAGCCCAGCGGTCGATGACCTTATCGCACGGGCGATGCGCCACGAAGACGAACCTCTCTACGTGGTGGCCATCGGCGCCCCCACCAACATTGCCTCGGCGCTGCTGCTCAAGCCGGAAATCAGCTCGCGTATCGTCGTCGTGTGGTTAGGCGGACACGCGACCTAT
>JAQBPC010000401.1 GCA_028287725.1 Chloroflexota bacterium
GCCTCGATCGGCGTAGTGTCGACTGGCAGAGAAGGCGGCCGGCCAGGTGCCCGAAGGCCCTTTGCCAGCCGCCTCTCCTATAGCTGACGAATACGCTCTCCGCGTATCCGGCGCTCCCGTGTGGCGCCTCAGCTTGCTGTCCGGCTTCTCAAGCAAACCGTGGCAGCTCGCATCTATTGCATACCGTCCGACGGCTCAGGCGCTCCGCTCCTTGCTGCCATCGGCGTATGTGAGCGCAAGGTCCCCGACCAGGCCGTCCGCGGCGGTCCCACGCGGGGCCAGCGGCGAAGGCTGTACGCGCAGCAGGCGTGCCACGCCGGCCGGGAGCCACCAATTCCAGCGCCCGAAGAGCGAGAGCAGGGCGGGTACCAGGAGCATGCGGATCACCGTGGCGTCGAGCAGGATGCCGACTGCCAGGCCGGTAGCAAGAATCTTGATCTCCGTGCCTGGGCTCGAGCCCAGCGACACAAAGGCCAGGAATAGGATGATCGCGGCACTGGTTACCAGGCGCCCGGTGCGTCCTACCCCCTCCACGATAGCCCGTGTCGTCGAGCCCGATGCGTCATACTCCTCGCGGATTCGGGACAGGATGAACACCTCGTAGTCCATCGAGAGACCGAACAGGAAGGCAAACACCATCACGGGGATCCAGCTTGTGATCGATCCGGTGGCGGGGATGCCCCAGATCGCGTTGGAGCCGTGGCCGTCCTGCCAGACCAGCACGAGCACGCCCCAGGCTGCGCCGAGCGAGATCAGATTCAGCAGCACCGCCTTCAGCGGCAGCAGCAGCGAGCGGAAGGCGCGGGTGAGCAGCACGAAGGTCACCACGACAATCAGGGCCAGCATCAGCGGGAAGTTCCCATACACCGCGGAGACAAAGTCCTCGTTGTAGGCAGCGTTGCCGCCTATCCGCACGCCGGGCACCGTGTGGGCGGCCGTGCGCACGCGATCGATTGAGGCCCGTCCGTCAGCCGTGCTGCCGTCAGCAGTGAGGACAACCGAGAGCAGCGCCGTGTTGCCGCGATGCCAGGCAGGACCCGCGGGCGACACGGCGCCACGGGTGCCCTGGATCCCCTGCAGTCGGGCAAGAGCAGCCGGGGCCTGCGCGCTTGGCGCCAGCACCTCGATGGTGTCCAGCGGGCCGGGTCCGATGCCTGCATGCTCCATTGCTACGAGCCCTATCCGCGCATCGCCTCCCGTTGCCAGCGAGTCTGCCGAGGGGTCGCCGACCACGATGTGGCCCAACGGGGAAATCAGTGCCCCTAGTATCACAAGCGCCACCACGGTTGCGGCCCATCGGCGACGCACAATCAGCCTGGCCCATCCGGTCCAGAAGCGGCTGGCATCCGCGGAGCGCCGGCGGTTTGGCCTATCCAGCCAGGGGCCGATGGTCGCCAGCAGCACCGGCAGCAACGTGGTCGCCACGGCCACGCTGACCAGCGGGATCAGCATGCCGCCGAAGCCAACGCTGCGCAGGAACGGTACCGGTAGGGCGACCAGGGCCAGAAGACCCACGGCCACGGTGGTGCCGCTGAAGACCACCGCGGCGCCCGAGGTCTCCATGACACGCTGCACTGCGGCATCCCCCCGCAGCCCGTGCAGGCGCTCCTCGCGCCAGCGCAGTACCACGAGCAGTGAATAGTCGATCGACACGCCAAGGCCGATCAGGGCTATCAGGAATTGCACGATGAACGAGACATCGGTGACCGATGCCAGACCCCAGACCAGCAGGAAGGTTGTGGGGATGGCGACAATTGCCATGAGAATCGGGATTACCGCCAGGAACGAGCCGAAGACAACGGCTAGCACGATCAGCGCGCCGACGCCGCCAAGCAGCGCCTCGGTGAACACGCCAGGCCCATCACCGCCGCTTGTGCTGGTGCGCAGCAGCTCCTGGCCCGTCAGATGGAATCCGGCCCCGGCGATCGAGATGCTTCCCGTCGCGGCCTGCAAGCTCTTCAGCCAGGGAAGAGTACCGAAGCCGGGTGGCACGTAGCCATACAGCAGCGCAAACGTGGTGTGCCGGTCGGCGGAGACAAAGGCGTTGCTGCCGGTGCTGGTCCAGGACACTATGCGCGACTTGGTGACTGTCGCGGCCATCCGCGCGTATGCCGCCGCGAGTTGTGCCCTGATGCCCGGGCTGTCCACGGTGGTGCCGCTCGGCAGCGTGATGACTGGCACGACCGGATTGCTTATGCCGCCGCTGCCATATTGATTTGAAATCTGCTGGCTGACGTCGAAACCCTCCTTGCCGGGCAGCGAGAAGTTCTTGGAGAGCGCGTCAGTGGCTTTACCGGCGGAAGCGAAACCCACCACGGCCAATACCGCCCAGAGGACCACCACCATTCGTTTATGGGCTAGGACCCAGCGTGTGAGGGATGACACTAGTTCGAACCTCCATCAGCTATTTCGTCCCAAATGTTCGACCGAGCTGGGAGCTGTGATCTCTGTGCGGGCGGCGTCATCCAGTAGAATCTTGCTGCCATTGCCGGCGCCATCGTCCTCGAGTGCCGGCAGTACTGGATGCCCGCGCAACCGCTGGAGCACACGTGATATCCGCTCGGTGCCAGCTTCTGAACGTCCTCGTCCAGGATCCGTGTCCCCGGCCGTAGGGTCGCACGCTACGACCGCGCCGTGACCTGTGCCCGTGTGCGCCGCCGCGTCATCACGATTCCGCACGCTAGTGAGCACTTACTACCGTACCACACGGGCGTGATCGAATTGGGCTTCGGCGCACGAATGTTCGCGAACAGTATCGCAGTTTACAGCCCGCTCCGCGTCCGCGATATGCATAAGATAGGGAGGAAAGCGGTGCGTTTTGTCAGGCTGAGGCTTGTGACCTTGCTTTTTCTTGACGTGCTTCCCTTGATTGCCCGCTTTTTGGCCCTACTACTTCCCATACCGCTCGAACCGGTATGCCAGTTCGGGTCCTCCTTCTCCCTCGTACGCCAGTTGGGCGACGAGCAGCCCGAACGGCTCGGTGTATCGTGCGATCCGCAGCTGACCGGCATCCACCGGATCGAAGCCCACGTCGCGGATCAGCCTGGCGGCCAGCTGTTTGCCGCTGCCTGTATCGCCGCAATACACCAGACTCGGCCGGGTGGCGTTGCCTCGGGCCTCGAACACGGCGAAGAGCACTTCGCTCGGTATGGTGTTGAATGCGGAAATGACCGTTGCCCCAGGAACTCGCTTTGCCAGCTCCTCAGCGCCCGAGGAAGTGTGGGCGACGACGAGCTCGGTATCGTCCGCATTCATTGGGAGCGAGCAGCTGACGATGACCTTGCCCGACACGTCGCCCGCCTGCTGCAAGACATCCTCGATGCGGGACCAGTGCACGGCCAGCAGCAGGGCGTCCGCGTCCCGCGCGGCCTCGCCCGGTGTGCCCGCCCGCGCGTTCCCCCCGGCTTCCCGTGCAAGCCTGTCCAGCTTCTCCGGACGGCGCGCGTAGCTGAACACCACCTCGTGTCCGGCGCGCGTGAAGAGCGTCCCGAGCTTGCCACCCATCAATCCCGAACCCAGTATGCCAACGCGCATGCTGCTCCTCCCTCGATTTGGCAGCCGGCTCGACGAAATGCCGGAGTGATAACGTAACGGCGACTGTTGAAGTCGGCCTCTTTCAGGATCATTCTACGTCTCTTGAGCTGAGGGACGATGGACGTTCTTCCAGAGTCCTGATGCGACCCTGCAAGCTTCCAGAATATGTTCGCAGCTGAGAAGGAAGGTTACGAAAGCCAGGCTCGAAGTCGATGGCGCGCCGCACCTGCCGAGGCATATATCGAGGAGCGATTACCACGGATCGTCTGCCTGGCCGGTGCCCGGATCAGGCCGGCACAAGCAGCGCATCCATTTCATGGAGCGCGCCATCGCGCAGCTCAAGCACCCGTGTTGCCAGGCGGCCAATGGCGTAGCGGTCGTGAAGTACGGCGATGATCGTGCCGCGGAAATTGCTCAGAGCGGCCTCGAAGCGTTCCCGCGCCGGGATGTCCAGGTGGTTGGTCGGCTCATCCAGGAGTAGCAGATTTGCCTGTGAGAGGATCAGGCGGGCCAGTTCCAGACGGGCGCGCTCACCGTAGCTCAGCCGTCCAATGGGCGTGAACACGGCGTCGCCGGAGAACAGGTAGCCATGCAGGAGGGTGCGTGCCTCGGTTTCAGACATCGGACGCTGGGCTCGTATGGTCTGAAGTGGCGTCTTCGTGGGGTCCAGTCCCTCCTGCTCCTGGCTGTAGTAGGCTGGGATCACCCCTGTTCCCAGCCGTGCTACTCCAGCATCCGGCGCCAATTCTCCCGCTATCAGCCGTAGAAGGGTGCTCTTACCGCCTCCGTTGGGTCCGGTGATCACCAGCCGCTCGCCATGACGCACCAGCAGATCGACGTCTTGCAGCACCGTACGGCCGGCAAACGATTTGTGGACTCCCTGCAGGCGCAGCACCTCGCGTGCGCCACCGGTCACCGGAGCGAAGTCCAACTTCAGGCCCCACCCGGCTCTGGGCTTCTCTATCCGTTCCTCGTCGGTGAGCAGCCGCTCCAGTTTATGCTCGCGTACCTTGGCCTTGCGCGCCACCTTGGCCGCACGCGCCCTGGCGCCAAACTTGGCGCCGCGTGTATCGCCGTGATCGTACTCGTCTCGCGAGCGACCTTCTACCAACCGCGCCTGATCCCTGGTGCGCTGGATATCGGCCTCCACGCGAGCGTGCTCCTGCTCCTGACGTTGATATTGCGCCCACTGCCGTTCTCGTTCGGCCTGCCTGGCGACCGCATAGTCTGAATAGGTGCCGCTATAGGCAGTGACGGCGTGGGTGGCGGGGTCCAGCTCCAGGATGCTGCCCACGACGGCGTCGAGGAAGGCGCGGTCGTGCGAGGCAATCAGCACAGCGCCCGCGTACTCCTTCAGGAAGCCCTCCAGCCAGCGCAACCCGTCGATATCCAGATGATTGGTTGGCTCGTCAAGCAGCAGGATGTCGGGTCGATCCATCAGCAGCGCGGCCAGACCCAGGCGAGTCTTCTGACCGCCGCTCAGTGTGGAGATCGGGCGGGTGCCCTCCACGTCATCCAGATCCAGTCCACGCATAATCTGTTGCAGGCGGTCGAGCGCCTCATAGCCGCCG
Organism: Chloroflexota bacterium; assembly: GCA_028287725.1. Lineage (GTDB taxonomy): Bacteria > Chloroflexota > UBA5177 > JANWHV01 > JANWHV01 > JANWHV01. The sequence goes on from JAQBPC010000401.1 coordinate 5,106, forward strand.
AGATTCTCGAAGTTCGTGGCTATGGCGGCATACCGGTCAAGCATCTCTGGATCATGAGGATTGGCGCTCAGCACCGCCGCGGCGTCTTGCATCTCCAGATGCTCGGCCAATACCGCGCCACCGGGCAGCAGGACCTCGGCCACCGAGTGTGTCTCGTCGCCGAGCAGTCCCTGGCGCAAATAGCCCTGCCGCGTGTGAGGATCCCGCCAGACGGAGCCTTCATCGGGCAGCTCAAGTCCTGCGATGATGCGCAACAGGGTGGTCTTGCCGCTGCCGTTCGGGCCGACCAGCCCGGCCCGCTCGCCGGGGTTCAACACGAAGTTGACGCCCAGCAGTATGGGTCGATCGGTGTAGAATTTTGTGAGGTTACTGATACGAAGCATAGTTACTACCCTTCATCAAGGAGCCCGCGAATACCCGTAAAGGGCGGTCGCAAGGCAGAGAGATGCCCGCCAGGTGGGGTGGGGAGGGTAGAGCTAGGCGAGACAGTACGAGGTACGCCAGGGAGCACACAGCAACAAGCCGGCGGCAGGCGGTGATCTGCCGCGAACGTGCTTACTCTACCCGAGCGTTATCCGTCATTAGTCCCTCGCTTACTTCGGCCTACTCTATAAGTGTACCAAGTGACGGGCCTGCGAGGCAGTGTCAGCAGCACCACGGCGGTGAATAGTAATGCACTTTATAGCACACCTTTACGTGCGCGATACGCATGAAATTCGGAGATTGGGCAAACCCCGGCCTGGCCCCATGCTACAGGCCGGGGCGTAGTAGTGAAGGAAACGGGCGACCTGGGATGCACCGAGTCCGG
>JAQBPC010000402.1 GCA_028287725.1 Chloroflexota bacterium
CTTTAGTTGCAAAGGTTTGTGCAACGGTACTTCGCCGCCGGTCGAGGGACGTTGTGCTCGACGGGAGTAACTGCACGAGTGCAGTTCTCCTCGTGGCAACACTGTGGCCGCGGCGTGAGAGCGCACAGTCGATCGCCAGAATCATATCGGTTCGTACTGCGTAGCGCCTCCCTTCGTCGTGTCTTTTCCGCCCCTTCGGGCTGGATCCACCCTGAACCGACGATAGGCCGATGCCGCGCACGCAGCGTTACCAGGCCGTTACCATGTGGCGTGAAGAGGTGTGGATGGAACAACACGCTGGTGTGAACAGGAGAAAATGTGCGAGGCGGCGATTCATGATAGAGACCGAGCGCAACATGATGCACATATACGCGCGGCGCGTTCTACTCTTCAATCTGCTTCCATCAGGCCGCGCGGCAACTCCGCTGCCCGCGCGTGCCTTATAGAATGAGTATCGTCACGCCGCCGACCGCGCCAGGGGCGTGCCATCGACGGAAAGCGTGACCTCGATGTTGCCGCGCGTAGCGTTGGAGTAAGGACATCGCTCGTCCGCGCGCAGCATGAGATCCTCCGCGTCGGCACGGGCAATGTTTGGGGCGTGCAGGTCGAGGGCGACTGTCAAGCCGAAACCGCCGTGTCCGGTAGGGCCGATCCCGACGTGGGACGTGATCGTCGAGTCCGACACATCAAGCTTCTTCCCGCGAGCCACGCCCAGGAGGGCCGACTGGAAGCAGGCCGCGTAGCCAACGGCGAATAGCTGCTCGGGATTGGTTCCGGGTCCGCCCGTACCGCCCATAGTCTCGGGGACGGACAGCTTTACGTCGAGCCGGCCATCTGACGTCCGGCCGTGCCCTTCTCGTCCTCCCTCGACCACAGCCTCAGCGGTGTACAGTACTTTCACGTACGTCTCCTTTTATATGTTCGTTTGTTGCCGGAATGCCGCATGTGTCCGGTAGACGCTAGCGATGCCACCGCGAACTGACCACCGGGTCGGGCGATGGCAGCCGGCATGCCGGCGGGAGCCTGAGACAAGCCGAGCGTATATATCACAAGTGACAATTGCTACTTCACATCTGCGGGTGATCGTGTAACTGACGCTGAATGTCCTATGATGTGCATTTTAGTGCAGGTGTATCCCATCCGAGGATTTAGCGGCTTTGTGCATGCGGCGTTCCCAAGGCGTCATCTCGTCACGTCTGGGTGGATAGTGTGGAGAATGCTCGGGTTAGGGCGCGCTCACACTTGCCGTGCTGTGCCGCTCGACAAAGCCCATCATGCGCTTCCAGGCGTCGGCAGAGGCGTCGGTGAAATCCGTCCAGCGGCGATCGAAGAAGCTGTGCGGCGCGCCTGGATAGATAACGATCTCATGCTCGACACCGGTGCGATCGAGGAACTGGTCGAGCGTTTCGACGTCGCTGGTGGGAATTCCCTGGTCGGCGCCGCCAAATAGCCCGAGCACAGGAACCGTGATAGATGTGGCACGATCGAGCGTCGTAGCGTTGCCGCCGATTGCCCGGCTGAGCGCGGCGTAGAAGCCGATCACGCCGGTGAGGCCGAACGAGCCCGCGCCTGCCTGGAGCGAGAAGGCGCCGCCCATACAGAAGCCGAGGGTAAAGGTCGGATGATCGCCGAACTGATCCTGCGTGGTCTGGATGGCAGAGCGCAAGTCGGCGGAGAATGTTTCCCATCGCAGCTGCTGCATGTGCGGCATAAAGTCGAAATCATCGTCGCGCAGCTGCGTGCCCGCTGTGCGGCCGAAGTAGTCCATGGCCAGCGCGGGAATACCCGCTTCGGCGAGGAGCAAGGCAAGATCCTTATAAAACTGGTGCAGCCCGCGCGCGTCGGGCAGGATGACGATTTGGGCGCCCTGCGCCTGCTCCGGGCGCGCGGCATATGCGGCGAACCGGTTCCCGTCTTCCGCAGTCAGGATAAGATCCGATCCGTGGGCCGCGGTGCGCCGTTCGGTTGGAAAAGGAGGACGTGCCTTGCTGTCGTAACACATGGAATCTACCTCAGTCCTTTTTTCGCGCGAGGGCAAGCATCATAAATTATCGTAGCATTTTGCGCTTTCATCCCGCCGGATCAGCCGCGATGGGCAGGACTTGGGCCTGCCCATCGCGCTTATAGCTACGCCGCGCCAAGAATCGGCTTAGCGCGAGCTAGCCACTAAGGAGAGCTCGAAGCAGCAGGCAACCAATTCCCACAATGAGAGCGAGCACGGCAATGGGAATGCCGAAGAACAGTGTGACTACGATAACTGCAAGCGCCTCAAGCGCTGCGCCCGGTACCCACACAGCAGTGCTACCTTCTCCCAGCAGCAGCATCAGAAGGTATCTGCGCGCTGCCGTCCAGCTAAACAGCCGCGCCTCGACCGGGTCCGGCTCCCAGCCGAGCATCCGTTCCACTCCCAGCAGTCGCACCTGTCGCTCCCGCTGTGCCTGTTCGCGGTCGAGTAGTGTCCGACCAGCGTTGCGTGTCATAATATTGATCTGGTTTAGAATGCGCCCCAGGCCCAGTGCGGCCACCGCCTCGGCTACCGATATCGGAACATAAGTGCGAACGATCGCCTCGAACTGCCCAGCCGGAAGCCGCGTACGACGTGTATAGACCCGCGCCCACAGCGGCGTCGCGGCAGACATCAGGGCTTGCTCACCCGCGCTGGGCGCGACGAGCGTAGCCAGGTGCGAAAAGAGCCCAAGCTCCAGGTGTGGCGCGTCGGGGCGGTCCGACGCGAAGCGCAATGTGGGCTGCGGGAGGTGCCGCCAGAGCGGTGCTATCCGCTCCAGGATCGCAGTCAGCGCCCAGGTCTCGCGTTCAAGTAGTTCCGCCGCGGAATACGCCTGTTCCGCCTGATGGTGGGCGAGCGTCAGTAGTGCCTCCGTCAGCGCTGACTCCCCTCGTGCCACCGACCAGAGTTCCTCAGGGAGTGCTCGACTTTCATCTACCGGTTTCCGGCGCGTCGCCTCCGCGGGCCATCCTATCCCCACCATGATTGTTGATCCCCCTCCCGCGCCGGCGAAACGTCCCTACCTTCGGCTGATCGTGCGGCCATGGACCATTGTCGGTTCAGCGACAAATCTTTAGCACAAACGTGGATCAACTCTACGGTCACTTCCACGTTACTCACCTCACCCAGTGACAGCCTTCCGGTTACGCTGTCCAATAGCACATCTGCCCGGTTGGGGATAATCCTGCTGCCGTACCGGCTGCGAATTAGCGGTGCGCTCCCAGCATTCCGGGCCGCTTCGGTCTGACCAACGATGCGGTATATTGGCTCGCCATGTAGTGTCGAATTGCGGCTCGGCGAGCATCCCATATACTCAAGTTGCTCGACGAAGGCTGCCATCGTTCGTTTCTCCATGCACTGGAATCTTGTTTCTGACTCGATGTTGTTCTACTTAAGACATAAGCCAAGCATAGGCTGTTACCGCGCACGCAGCGTTACCATGGCATTACCTGTTGACTCTGACGTCTTTGCTTCGTTCATCCGGCTAGCTGCCGCGCGCGCTCAAGTGCCGCGGCGCGGAACTGTACGCTCACACGCTGGTCCGGGCTGCCCGTGGCCAAGGACTCGATCACCGTCCGTGCCTGCGCGAATGCCTTGGTGGCAAGACCACTATCTGGCCGATACGCAGAGGCCAGCTCGGCCGCGATCGTCCATTCCTCACCTGGAAGGCCAATCTGCCTGGCCATGTCCAACGCTGTTGCCAGATGGCGACGCGTTGCCTCAATTTCGCCTTCGCCGCGTGCCAGTGCTGCCCTCATCCGTTCGTAAACGAGCCAATAGCGCCTATCCGAACCGTCGTGGCGAAGACGCTTCTCCAAACGGCGGACGTCTGCCAGGGCCCGCGCATGATTGTCGCCGCGGACCAAGACCTCGATCTCATGATGGCGGGTAAAGTCGAGAGGCAACAACCGCTCGGGCAGGATCTCGCGTGTGGCGATCGTCTGAAGCGCCTTCGCATACGCTCCGGCCCAGTCGCCGGCCAGGGCCAGGGTTGCGCAATGTAAAGAGCGAGGAACCACAATCCAACGATCAATCCCAACTTGCTCGGCATGCGTCAGTGCCTGCGCCACGGCCAGTTGGGCCTCCTCCAGATCAAGGATGGCCAGCTGCGCATAAGCCCACGAGGTGATCGTCAGTAACGGCACAATCGGCTCGTCGACACCACTGGCTTGTTCAACGCCGGGCTGACCAACCTGGAGCGCTTCCGCGTAGTTGCCGGCCTCGATGAGGCCGGTTGAGACGGTACGCCGGCTGATACCTTCGACCGCTGCATTCGCGCTGTCCATTCCCAGGCGCAGTGCCGTCTGCCCAAGTTCGAGGCCCCGTTGCGGCTCGCCGCGACAGATCGAAGCGAAGCCCTCAAAGGCCTGGCAGGCAGCCCCGCCGACGATGTACCCGGTGGATGCGACAGGGCCCATCCACGGATAGAAGGCGGCTCGGGACGGAGTCTCGGTCGATTCGCGCGGGCGGGAGCGGGCCGACTGACCGCCTTCCAGCGCGGTGTACAGCGCGCCGCCTCGTTGCAGCGCGGTGATTCCCTCGTCCCAGTCCCCCGACTGGATGTCACCCATCCCTCGCATCATGAGGCTACTGGCGACGAGTTCGCGATGCCCTGCTGCCTGCGCCATCTCCTCGGCCTGCTGTGCGAGCCTGTGTGTGACATCAGGCTTGCCCGCAATGTGGTTGAGATAGGAGGCGACCCAGCTTGCCTGGGCGAGCAGATGGCGGTCCTCCGTCCCTTCCAGCGTGCTGATCGCCTCTTTCGCCAGCCCGCAGGCTGCGACGATGTCCCACGAATCCCGCCAGGTGAGAAGCGAAAGGCGGGTGATGGCTCTCCCCTCAAGTGTCGCGTCACCTGCTCCACGGGCATGGTGCCGCAGTGCGTCGTAGGTGACTCGGGCTTGTGCCCACGCTCCCACCCACTCATAGGCCCGACCAAGCCGCAGGTGGAGATGTACGCACTGCTCGGACGTGACAGGCGACGGCCGTGGCTCAAGTCCGGTCAGCATTCGCTGGGCCCGCTCGTAGTGACCGATAGCATCGCGCACAGCGAAAACTTCGAGGGCGTCGTCCCCCGCTGTTACGCTAGACCGAAACGCAGGCTCGAATAGGCCGGCCGCCAACGCATGGTGTGCCAATTCGGCAGCTGACGTCGAGGTACCTTCAAGCAAGGCAACTGCGCGGCGGTGGAAGACCCGCCGGCGCGCGTCACCGGCCTCCGTGTAGACCACCTCGCGCACCAAGTCGTGCGGAAAACGCATCGTGGCAGGTCTCCAGAGCTCGAGGTCCTCCATATTTGGGTCTGCGGCGTCTTCGACGAGAAGCTGGCGGCGGCGCAGCTCATCCAGCGCGGCCAGGCCCGCGCCTTCGTCCAGCGCGGCAACGTGGCATAGACGCTCAAAGGTGGCTTCCGTACCCAACACGGCTGCGGCCGCAAGCAGCTCGAGCGCCGGTTGGCGCAGGCCGTCTAGCTGGCCACGGATGAGCTCGCGTACCCTGCCGGGAACGAATCTGGGCAGGCGGTCAACGCCAGGGGCGAGCGCCAGAAGTGGCGGACGGTCTGCGCCGGCCAAGCTACCTTGTGGTACAAGGGTTCCGCCATCGACCAGCGCACGTAGCGTCTCGACAAGGTAGAAAGGCTGCCCATCCGTTTGGGTGTAAAGCCAGGAACCAACCTGCAGGTCTTGTTCCGCGCGGCGATTATTTGAGTCGGCCAGCACGGTGGCGAGCGCTTGCGCGGTCTCCGCTTGATTGAGCAGTCCCAACGTGAGGTGCGCGGTCGGGACCTGACGGGCTAGTCGTACCAGCCAGCCCTCGAGTTCCGGTGCCGTGGCTATTGCCTCGGTCTGCACCGCCAACAGAAGTAGGTAGGGCGGGCTCACCTCGGGTTGCCGCTGAAGACAATACAGCAGGAGGTCGCGCATCGCCAGGTCGATCCACTGCACGTCGTCATAATACAGGACTAGCGCCGCGGGTCTGGCCCGCTCGGCCAACGCATATGTGAGCTGCAGTACCGCCTCGAAGAGCCTGCCCTGTCCGGTGTCCTCATCGCCCGCCAGCGCGGCCGGAGGCGGAAGGTCCGGGTAGCGCTCGCGCAGCTCCGGGAATAGGCGCACCAGCTCGGTCAGCCAGACGTCGGCGACCAGGTCCTCTGGAGCGTGCTCGTGGGCCAGGCGCGGCCGCATGCCCTCGACAAGTGGCTGGTACGGGAAGTTGCCCCGCGCCTCGTAACCGCGGCCCCGCAGCACTTCGGCCCCCTCCAGGGCGGCCCAACGCAGAAACTCCTCGGCCAGGCGGGTCTTGCCGACGCCTGCTTCGCCTTCCAGGACCACCACCTGGACCTGGCCGGTCAAGGACTTTTGGTAGGCAGCTACCAGCGCAGCGAACTCCCGCTCGCGCCCCACGAACGGCAGCGTCACAGCCGGCGCCGCGAGCTTGGCCGGTAGGTCGTTCAGCGGGCCGGAGCGGAGCGAAGACGAGGCCTGGCTTGGGAGGCGTCGCAGACGCTCGGCCAGTGCCACTGTCTCGGGGGACGGCTCCAGGGCTAGCTCCTCCCGCAAGGCGCCGCGACACTCTTCGTATGCGGCCAGCGCGGCGGCCCGCTCTCCGACGCCGGCTAAAGCGCGCATCACAATACGGTAGGCCGGCTCGCTCAAAGCATCGAGGCCGAGCCAGCGCCGTGCCGTCGCGCTCGCCTCGGCGAGGGCGCGGCGGCCTAGTTGCAGGGTGGCCAAGCGACCCAGCACATGTTCGACCTGGTGTTGCCAGTAGGTGCGTTGTGTTGCCACCCACTCCTCCAGCTCAGGTGCATCCTCGAAGCGCACGCCCTCGAGGAACTGACCCCTATAGGCCCCGGAAGCAACCTTAAGCTGCTCCTCCAGCTCCTCGTCTGTCGGTACCGCCGCGTCGCCAACCTCCAGCAGCTCGATGTCCAGGTCCACGGCCGGAGGGCCGTCGCGCGCAAGGCCCATAACCTCAC
>JAQBPC010000408.1 GCA_028287725.1 Chloroflexota bacterium
CCTTACGAGGTCATTTACGCGCTGTGACGGCCGGGGTGCCATTCCTCTGCCACCTAAGGCGAGCCGTCGGCGTGGCCGATGCCGGTCCCTATCCCGAGATCACGCAATATCTCCGCGCTCGCGAAACTCTAACGCGGGCATATCCTAAACTTCACGATCTGCTCAGCCGCGCCAGAGCATGTCCGGTAGCTGCTCCTCAACGATCTCACGAAACCGTTGGACTTTTTCATCAGGGATGGCCAGGTAGGGCCGCCGGGTCCGATTCGCCGGCACCAGGAACGATGAAGATGCGGTAACTGCTTTGCCGACGATGCCATGCAGGTTCCCACTGTCGTGAAAGATATTCATGGCTTTCATGAAGGCGTGCATGCGCTGCTGACGGTGCTTCGCGAGGTCCCACCGCTCGTGCACCATATCGTCATACCACTCGACCATGTACCGGGCATTAAAGTTTACGAACCATGAGTAGATGCCCCGAGCGCCAAACAGGGTGTAGGGTGTGAATGCATGCTCACTGGTGAAATGGCTTAAAGTAGGCGCATCAGTCACGAGCGCCATGAACTCTGGGAAATCCGAGCCGACGTGTTTGGTGCCCACGAGATTCGGGATCTCTTGCGCGAGCACCGCGTAGTCCGAGCCTCGCTGGTAGTTATGCACGCGCGGCGTGTTGTAATGGATAAGCGCGAACCAGTCCGGCACCGCCTGGTGGACCTCATGCCAGAAGTTTCGATACGACTCCGGCGTCATAGGCATGAAAAAGGGATGGCCAACATGCGCTCCGAGGATGCCGTGTGCGCTGGCAAAACGGAGCCTGTCCAACATGCCCTCCGTATTGCACCAGGTGACACCCACCTGCGTCGGTATGCCCAGCCGCTGTGTTTCGTCGGCGAAGACCGCCACAATGCGCCGAAACTCGTCGAATTCGATAGCGTAAAATTCGCCGTCGCTGTCGGTGGTGTAGACGCCGTGCACGCCGGCCGCGTGCAGCCTCCGGATGTTCTCGCGGAACACCCCCTCATCGAACCGACCATCTTCATCGAATGGGGTAGCGACGGCAGCCCACACGCCATGCAGGTTGTCGCTGGTCAGATACTCGGCCATTGTACGGGTCCCCTCTCTTGCAGTATGAACTTGTGGGCGCTGCTCGTTGGGTCAGGGCAGCGTGGCGATGGTATACGGCGCGGATGGCATCACCAATATCGAGGCATCGTGGCCGACATACTGCTCAGCACGTTCCAGCGCCTGCTCTACGGAAGTGGCATGCTCGGCCCACATCGTCCGCAAAGTCTCCGGAGCAATGCCGCTGGTGACCACGATCACCGGGCCATACATCACGTACGAGGCCCACGATTGGCCGGCGTCCTGACTTGGGAAAAAGTGAGTGGAGGTGCGCACGCGCTCGAGCATCGCCTGCGGCGTCCCGGCCTCTTCGACGACCCGGATCCAGGTGTCGCTCCCCACACCTTCACGGAATTCACCGACCAGGATGTGCACACCGTCCTTGCGGCGCACCGGCCTCTCCAGCCGCAATGGCGCCGACATCGCGTTCGCCCCCTGGTAGAGCGAGATGTCGGAGGGGAAGCCGCCGCACGCGGTAATCACGATGTCGGCTTGCCGCGGCACCGGGACACGGACATAGGTATCTAGCTCCTGGGCCGCGGCGCGGTGCGCGGCAATGATCTGCCCCGCGAAGGCCGCGACGATCTCCTTGTGCGGGTTGATCACGACGTTGAGCAGAAAGCACGGACCCACAAGACGGGTTGCCATCTCCTCGATATCCATGCGCACCGGGTTGCCGTCGATAACGCCGAGCAGCGATCGCGGGTGGGCGAGAGCCCGATACCCGTGATTGTTGTAGATCGTCTCGAGGCCACACACGCCGGGGAGTAGCGCTTTCCCGCCGCCAGAGTAGCCGGCCTGGTGATGCGGTTTGACGAGTCCCAGGAGAATGCGCAGGTCGGCCTCAACTGCCAGACGATTCATCTTGACCGGGGTGCCGAAGGACGTGGTACCCAGGAACACCAGGCTCGCCTCATCGCGCGCGTCGTGATCGACGGTCCGATAGCGTCGCACCACATCCGCGCCGATCAGCCGCTCGCGTTCCTCCCACGTGTGGCCTCGATGCGAGCCGGTAGCGAATAGGATTGTCACGTTCTCCGCCGGCACGCCCGCTGCGTCCAACTCAAGGAGCAACGGTGGCAGCATCACATGCGTCGGCGTCGGACGTGTGATATCGTCGACGATCACCGCGATCTTCGACGAACTATCCACCATCTCGCGAAGCGGGGGCGACTCTATCGGGGTGCGCAGTACCTCTGTAATCGCTGCCGCGGGGTCTGCCAGCCCGGGCGCGTCGCGGGGAACGCAGACGCCCAGGACACGGTCAGCCGGAAGACTGGCGCGCCTGGTGCCCTCGCCATAGGGAAGGTTGACGTCAAGGCGGTGGGATGACATCGTCATGATCCCGCGAAAAACGGCTCACCGGCCCACGCATAGTGGCGCGCGGCCCCCTCGCACCGGATCCACATTCCTGCATCCTCGTACATGACCCTCGTCATTGCTCTCTTACTCATTGGCCTGGCGGCGAGTTTCCTGACTGCATCGGCACTGGACGTCACTCGCGCTCGATGCACGGCAGCCGCAAGTGCGAAGGATGGGCGCCATCGTGATAGACGCGGTTGATGGCCTGCCTGAACTCTGCCGCCCCTTCACGTGCGATGTCCCCACCGGTATTGGTATTGCGGTCAAACCGCGGGAAGTTACTGCTCGTGATCGTCAGCCGGAGACGGTGGCCGGCGCCAAAGACCATGGACGTGGCGCCGAGGTCGATGCGCAGCTCGTAGATGTGGTGCGGCTCGAGCAAGGCAGGGGCCGAAAACGACTCGCGATAGCGGGCGCGTAGGATGCCGTCGGTGAGCAAGAGGGAACGGCCGTCGGGGGCGACATCCACCAGCGCACCGGTGAAATCGGTATCGCGGGCAGAGGAGGCCACGTAGAGTACCAGCTCGATCGGGCCGGTCACTTCGACGGGCCGTTCCAGCGGTGGAGTGGTGTAGCAGAGCACATCGTCGCGGCGCTCCACCTCACGCTGATCGCGCGGGCCCGCATTCGCGGCGATCGTCCCCCCTGGTAGCAGGGTGGCGCCGCCAGTCGTGGGGACCGGACGGCGTGGGTCGTAGAGGTAGGCGTCCTCCGGCTCGTCACCGGGCGGCTCAGTTGTGAGCGCTCCGGTACCTGCAATGCTGTTCGCGGTCCCTGCGCTGTGCAGATAGTACGGGCGGAACTGCGTGTCCGGGAGCGGCCAATCATCCTCCTCACGCCAGCGGTCAAGGCCCATTACAAAGATTCGCACCGGGCGCTCTTGGTCCACGCCGTTGTCGATTCCCTTGAGCCGGCGATCGAACCAGCGGATCTGCGCGCCGGTGAGATCGGCGACGTCCGCAGCGCCCCTGATACCATAGGCCCGGTCCTGAAAGAAACCGCCGAAATTCCCATGCGACCAGGGACCGATCAGCAGGCGTTGCTGGCGGCGCGCCGCCTCGCTGCCGCCCCGCTGTTTCATGCCCCGATAGTTGGCCAGCGTGCCGCGCAGGAACCCGTCGAACCATCCCCCGATGTTGAGCGCGGGCGCCGTAACGCGCTCGTAGACTTCCCGCGGGGCGATTCGGCGCCAGAACGAGTCGTAGGACGGGTGTTCCAGCCATTCGATATAGTAAGGTGCTAGTTCACGCAGGAGTGGCATATCCACCAGGGGGAGGTGCGCATACAGTGCCTGGATGTCGTCGATGGCCGTGAGGACGGGCTCGTTCGCCGCGGGTGATACATGCCCCGGCAGCAGACGACGCTGCACTTCGGCGAGCGCGAAGCTGAGCGCCCAGGAAAGGTTGAAGCCCAGCTGGAACGCACCGCCCTGGTAGGTCCAGCAGTCATAATAGTCAACTGCGGTAATGTTCGGGGCCATGGCGAGCAGCGCCGGCGGCGCGGTCGCCGCGGCGAGCCACTGTGTGGCGCCGACGTAGGACGCCCCGATACTTCCTACTTTGCCGCTCGACCACGGCTGGGCGGCCGCCCAGGCGATCGTTGCGGCCCCGTCGCCCGACTCTTCGGCGAAGGGACAGAACGCGCCCGCGGAGGCGAAGGATCCTCTGGTATCCTGGCTCACCACGGCAAAACCCGCCTGCACGATCCGCAACGTATCCCCCTGGGACAGCCGCTCCTTGTTATAGGGGGACCGCAGCACCAGGGCCGGGACTGGCGCTCCACCAGCGGGACGATAAACATCCGTAGCCAGGTTAGTTCCGTCGCCGGCATCCACGCAGAGGTTCTTCTCAACAATAATATCCATCAGGCGCCCCTAACTCGGAGTCCGGCATCCGTGCTTGCTCACCGGTGAAATGGCTTAGTTATACTTCCGCGAAAAACGGCTCACCGGGACGCGCATACTTGCGCGCGATCTCCTCGTTCAGCTCAATACCAAGGCCGGGGCGATCCGGCACTGTAATGTATCCCTGATCGATGATCGGTCCTTCGTGGCCGACCGCGAGGTCTTGCCAGAACGGCACCCCATGGGCATGGAATTCCAGGGCCAGAAAGTTCGGAATCGCCGCGCACACGTGTGCTGCCGCCATGGTGCCGATGGGACTGCTGATGTTGTGAGGAGCCACGGGGATATAGTGGAGATCAGCCATCTCCGCGATACGCTTGCCCTCTAGCAGCCCCCCGCATTTTTGCAGGTCGGGCGAGATAACGTGGGCGGCTCCGCTCTGTACAAGTGCGCGGAATCCCTGGCGCAATTGAAGATTCTCGCCGGTGCAGATCGGCGTCCGCGTGGCCTGCGTGACCCGCAGCAGCGCGTCGGTATTCTCCGGAGGCGTGGGATCCTCCAGCCAGAGCAGGTTATACGGCTCCACGCCATAAGCGACTTTGAGCACATCGGCCACCGTGTAGCGCCAGTGGCAGTCGAATGCGAGATCGATGCCGTCGCCAACCGCCTCGCGCACGGCCCGCACCAGACCGACCATGTAGTTGACCTCGTTGTTGGTGATGCCGTGGTTGTACTCATCAATCTGATGCGGATTGGGGACATCGAGGTCAAACTTGAGCGCCGTATAGCCCAGCGCGGCAATTTGTCGTGCCCGTCGTGCATAGTCCTCAGCCGTCGGTGCATCGGACCCACCGGTGGCCCAGTAGGACCTGGACACATGCCCCTGGCGCTCGCTCTCACTCAGCCACGATGGAGCGCGAGTGAGCATGACTGAGGTCAGCGCTTCGAGTCCTTCACCTGCGTGGCAATCGGCATACATGCGGACCCGCGAGCGGAACTTTCCGCCGAGCATGCGGTGGATGGGCAGGCCGGCTGCCTTGCCGGTCAGGTCCCACAGCGCGGCCTCGATGCCGCTAATGGCGTTGTAGATGATGCCGGCGACCGAGCCGGCCCCGGACGTCGACCATTGCAACTTGCGGAAGAGCCGATCGACGTCGCGTGGATCTTCTCCGAGTAGAATCGGTGTTAACTCGCGGCAGATTGCCGTGAGTCCAGGCGCTAGAAAGCATTCGCCCGTACCGGTAAAGCCTTCGTCCGTGTAGAGCCGGACGTAGGTCCAGTCGAAGTTGCCCTCAACAACCGCTGTCGCCAAGCCAGTAATTTGCACGCAGTCACTCCCATGTTCTTCAGTTGAAGCGAAGCAATGCCGCCGGCAAGAAGTGGGCTCACGAGCCATCAAGCCGACAAACTCAGCCTACTGGACGGACCAGTTAGGCCAGTCTATACTCTGCAATGAGGGCTGTCAACCGTTGGTTCGCGGGGCTGCTGGGACGAGTACGCAACGAGAACTGTTCTGTGGGTGTATGTAGGTGAGTGAACTATGACTTTAACGTTTACACCTGCGCGAGGGACGACCCTCACCGAAGCTATCTATAGTCAGATTGTCGAGGCCATTCGCGATGGGCGACTGGCCGTTGGCGATAAGCTGCAGTCCGAGCGCGAGCTGATGCGCCAGTTCAATGCCAGTCGCGCGTCAGTGCGCGAGGCCCTGCGCGCGCTGATGATGGCGCGAATCATCGAGGTGAGACACGGAAGCGGCGCCTACGTGAACCGCGTGACAGCCGACTCGTTGTTGGACTACCACACGCTGTCCTTGCTGCTGGAGCATGACGCCCTGCACCAGTTGGAAGATGCGCGCTTGGTGGTGGAGGTTGGCGCCGCGCGCATGGTTGCCCAGCGGGCAGAGCTTGCAGACCTGGTGGCGTTGGAGCGCACCGTCACCGAGATGGAGCAGGCGGCGGCTGCGGGAGATCCGGTGCGCTTCTCGCGTGCCGACATTGCCTTTCACGATACGCTGATGCAGGCGACGAAGAACGACCTTCTGGTTAAGGTCCACTACGTCTTCCATCGTCTCCTTACTCGCGTCGTTGAGCGCACCGTTCAGGTTCCGGGTATTTTAGAACCCGCGGCGGTCAATCATCGACAGATTTACGACGCCATTGTGCGCCGCGATGCCGACGAAGCCGCGCGCCTGATGGAGCAAAAGCTCCGTAGCTCCTCCGAGTTGGTCGACGAATTGTTTGACTCGGTCCATACCCCTTCGGCAACTTCTGCCGGCGCTGCCGATCGCGCATCGGCCCGACCAAAGTCGCTGTAATACCGCCCACTGGGTCGGCTGCAACATCTGCTCGGGCCGCCGATCAACGGGAACATGCCCTGTTTCTTGTTTGGCGGATGGGTTGCTGGTACAGCACAATGGCTTGAGGAGGTGAGATGGTATGTCAGTCGACGAAAGTCTAGGCAACGTCCTGGATTGGAAGGTGGCCCGAGAACCTGGTCGCGTGGCGATGATCGGCGAGACTGTTCGGCTTGTGCCACTGGATCCGGCCGCCCACGTGCGGGAGCTATTCACTGGCTCACACGGCCCCGAGATCGGCCCAGAGCTCTGGCTCTATATGTCGGTGGGCCCGTTCGACACGCAAGAAGCGTTCACGGGCTGGCTTGAGACATGCGCGCAGTCGACTGATCCGCTGTTCTTCACCGTGATCGACACCCAAACCGGCCGGCCCTCTGGAATGGTGAGCTATTTGCGCATCACGCCAGGTCAAGGGGTTATCGAGATCGGCAATATTTGGTTTAGCCCTACGTTACAGCGAACCCGTCAGGCTACCGAGGCCATCTACCTCCTGGCTCGCCACGTGTTCGACGATTGTGGCTACCGGCGTCTCGAATGGAAGTGCAATGCATTAAACGAGCCGTCGCGCCGTGCGGCCGATCGGTTTGGCTTTCGCTACGAGGGGTTATTTCGCCAGCACATGGTGATCAAGGGGCGGAACCGGGACACGACGTGGTTTGCCATGATCGATAGCGACTGGCCGCTAATCAAGGCCGCGTTCGAGCGCTGGCTGGCGCCGGAGAACTTCGATGGCGCCGGCCGGCAACGGCAAACACTAGCAGGCATTCGTGCCGCTATAGAAGCTGCGCCCGAACGCGGTTGACCTACGGCGTATCTTAGCGATGGCTGTTGAAGACCGCCGGGGCACTCGAAGGTGAGTCCATCGGCGGCCTTTTCATGATTTCTCCGCGCCCGCTTCCCAGCCAGTTGGTAGCTCACCGGCAAAGTGGCATGCTGCCCAATGCCCCGGCGCTTTCTCCTGCAACGGTGGCTCGGACTGTCTGCAGATATCGCGATCTTGCCCTACCGGACAGCGGGGCCGGAAGCGACAGCCCTGAACGGCGCCGCTCTGTGGCGACGCCTCGCCCTTGATGATAATCCGCTTGCGACGGCGTTCCCGGCGCGGATCAGGTAGCGGCACGGCGGAGAGAAGCGCGTTAGTGTATGGATGGAGCGGCGCCCGGAACAGGGTCTCACGGTCACCCAGCTCCATTACCGCGCCCAAATAGAGCACTGCCAGCCGGTCGCAGAAATACTCGGCAATGGTCAGGTCGTGCACGATAAATAGATACGTAAGTCCCAGGCGAGCTTGCAGATCACGCAGCAGGTTCAGCACCTGCGCCTGAATCGAAACATCCAGAGCTGATACCGGCTCGTCCAGCACCACCAGATCAGGATTGAGCACCAGTGCGCGGGCAAGTCCGATGCGCTGGCGCTGGCCGCCGGAGAAGGCGAATGGCCGCCGGTCCATTTGCTCGGGCGTGATGCCCACCAGGTCCAGCATCTCCTCTACGCGGCGTTCGCGTTCTTCCCGATCATGCACGCCATGGATGCCCAACGGCTCATCCACAATCGAGTACGCGGTCATACGCGGATCCAGCGAGGTGAAGGGATCCTGGAACACAATCTGCATTCGACGTCGAAGCTTCCGCAGCTCGTCATGTCCAAGGCTGCCCAGGTCGACGCCATCGAAGCGTATCTCGCCCTCAGTAGGGTTGATCAGATGCAGTACGCATCGGGCGACCGTCGACTTGCCGCAGCCGGACTCGCCTACCAGGCCAAAGGTCTCGCCGCGGGCCACATCAAAGGACACTCCGTCGACCGCACGTACGGTCCGCCGCTCACCGCCCAGCAGACCTCCTCCACCAGTGGTATAGGTCTTCCGTAGGCCTCGCACCGCCAGCAGGGAGTCTCGATGCTCCGCGCGTAAACCGGGCTCCACGGGTTGCACAGGGTTCCCGATCTCCGCGGCACTCATACTGGCGCGCCTTCCACATGCTGTGCGCTGTGCTCGAAGCGCTCGCGCGCAAAGTGGCACTCCGCCACAACCGGCCGCATAGGAGAGCCGACGGTCAAAGACACGGGCACTTGCTCTTTACAAATCTGCTTGCCATGACCAACTGAGCATCGGGGCTCGAACGAGCAACCGGCGGGCAATCGTGCCAGATTGGGCGGGGAACCGGGAATCGACGGCAAGATGCCGCGTTCCAGGCGATCGGGCCGCGGCACCGATTCGAGTAGCGCCTCGGTATAGGGGTGCGTCGGCCGGTAGAAAATCTCATCGACCATCGACTGCTCGACGAACCGTCCGGCATACATAACCTGCACCTTGTCGCAAAATTCTGCCACGATGCCCAGATTGTGGGTGATCAAGATCACCGCAACTTGCCGCTCCGTGACTAATCGTTGCAGCACATCCAGCACCTGCGCCTGGGTCAACACATCAAGCGCGGTGGTCGGCTCGTCGGCGATGATAACGCTGGGCTCGTTGGCCAGCGCTATGGCGATCATGATGCGTTGCCGCATGCCTCCAGAATACTGATGTGGATAATCGTGGAGACGGCGCTCGGCATTGGGAATCTCGACGTCTTGCAGGAGTTCCACTGCCTGTTTGCGGGCCTGCCGGCGGGACACCCCCTGCTGATGCCAGACGATACCCTCGATGATCTGGTCGCCAATGTTTTTGACTGGATCGAGTGACGACATCGGGTCTTGAAAGATTAGCGAGATCTCCTTGCCGCGGATGCGCCGCATCTCTCGGTCGTCGCGAAAGGGAATATCACGCCCATTCAGCCAGACGCTCCCACTGACGATACGGCCAGGTGGCTCTATCAGACCCAGTATCGACAGCGCCAGAGCAGACTTGCCCGAGCCGGATTCGCCGACAATGCCCACTTTCTCCGCGCGATTCACGGTCATCCCGACGTCGCGCACCGCGGCCACTACCCCTTGGTCGCCCACGAATTCGGTGCGCATATGCTGCACTCGCAGCACCGCATCATCACTGGTTGGTTGCTCAACGGGCGTGTTCATGCTGTGCCTGCCACTCCAGGTTGGGTAACTTCGTCATGTGCGTTCATGAGATGCGCACGCGTGGGTCGATCACGCCATAGAGAATATCGACGACCAGGTTGACGACCACATAAGCAGTGGCGCTCAACAAAATGAACGTCTGCACTATAGCGTTGTCCTGACGGAGAATCGAATCGGTGACGAGCGCGCCGACACCTGGCCAATTGAATACCTTTTCCACCAGCACGCTGCCGGAAAGGAGTTGCGCCAGCACAAGACCGGCCGCGGTAAGTGTTGGCAGAAAGGCGTTTGGCAGCGCGTGCCGTGCAAAGGCCAGGAACCTGCCAATACCCTTGCTTCGCACCACAATGATGAAGGGCTCTCTGGAGACGTCAAGAAGGTTGGCGCGCAGCAGGCGGACCAGATAGGAAAATGGCGCCAGCCCCAACGTGATAGCGGGCAGAATGAGATGCCGCACCGCGTCAACAAAAGTACTTAGCTGGCCGTGCAGCAGGGCATCAATGGTGTAGAAATGGGTGATCGACGGTGGAGGCGTCGTGCTGGTGGATAAGCGTCCTTCGGGTCCGGGCAGAATGCCCCAGGTCGCGAAAAACAAAAGCAATGCGAGCAGTCCGAACCAGAAGGGCGGCACGCTGAGGCCGAAGAACGCCGTGCCCCGTACCACGCCGTCCGTCACGGGCCGGTACCGGTAGGTCGCGAGCAACGCGCATATCACGGCGGCGACGAAGGCCAGGAGAAATGCGTAGAAGCCAAGCTCCAGGCTTGCCGGCAGGCGACTGGCCATCTCGGTGGTAACGGGAACTCCCGCACCATAGGAAAAGCCCCAGTCGCCGCGGAGGAAGCTCGTCATATAGCGGCCATACTGTACGATCACCGGCTGGTCGAGACCCATCTGCTTTTCCACGCTCAGCAGGCTCGATGCCGGAGCTAGCGGCCCTACGATCAGGCGGGCGGGGTTGCCCGGCAACACACGAAGAAATACAAAGGAGATGATCGACGCGCCAAAAATGGCGGCCACCGAGCCTACAAGCTTATTAATCACGGTGCGTAGCACGCTTGATACCTCCTAGCCACGTGCCTGGCCGCGCGGATCCAGGATATCGCGCAGTCGATCGGAGATCAGGCTGGTGGCGGTGACGGCAACCAGCAGGCCCAGTCCCGGAAATACGCCGATCCACCACTGACCGGTGAGGGTGTATTGCATACCGTCGGTGATCATCGAGCCCCATTCCGGTGTCGGCACCTGCGCCCCGAGGCCGACAAAGCCAAGCGCGGCGAGGCTCAGAACGGCGTAGCCGAAGACAGACGCGGCCTGTACCAGCAGGGTCGAGCTGAGGTGCGGAACAATATGGCGCAAGATGATCCTCCGCTGGGTGGCGCCCAGCGCGGAGGCCGCCTCCACGAAGGGTAGCGTCCGCAGCCGGACTACCTCGCTTCTCAGCAACCGCGCATAGAATGGCACGGATGTCAGGGTGATTCCGATCGCAGCGGTCGTAACACCTACACCCAGACCCACCGTCACCGCCATGGCCAGAATGAGTGGCGGGAAGGCCAGGATCGCATCCATGATCCGCATCAACACGGCGTCGACCCAGCGACCGTAGTAGCCGGCCATCACGCCAATAGCGCTGCCCAGCGTTGCCCCAGCCAGGACCACCACCAAACCCGTAAGCAGGGAAATCCGCGCGCCCCCGATAAAACGCGCGAGAATGTCACGCCCCACGCCATCCGTGCCCATCGGGTGCGTCACGGTGGGTGCCTGTAGGGTGTTGCCAATATCGATGCCCAAAGAATCTTTAGACCATACCAGCGGTCCAAATATGGCCAGAACAACCAGGGCCAATAGCAACAACGTTGCCGGCGCCAGGGCGCGATCGCCCAGCACAAACTGCGTCGCGTGCCGTACTGTCGCCCAGCGTGTGGGACGAACACGCCTGCGTCTTATCAGAACGGTCGCTTCAGGCGGTGCATGCACCGAGGCTTTCATCGAGTTCCCTGCTCATCCATTAAGGGCGCGCCTTGTATAAACGACGATCGGTAGTACACGTGAGATCCGCAAGCCTGAGCCGTGCTGGGGAACCGAACGGGCGGCCTAACACTATGTGTGCCTGCTCAAAAGCCGCCTATCTCAAGAGGTTTGCGAGCTTGTACCTGTATCACCCGCGGCCGTGGTAAATGCGTGTGGATAGTAATGACGTGCATGCTCCTCGGTGATGTAGCCGTCGCGGAGATCGGCAAACACCCGCTCGGGGTCGCGCTCAGACGGCGGGCCGTAGCCGCCGCCACCGCCACAGGAAAGTTCCAGTGTGGCCCCCTTCGGCACCTTGAGCCTGGTGGCTTTGCTGAACGGTGCTATCCTGCCATCCGCGTGGCGCAGGCGGCCCGCGTTGGCCTGTGCCTCGCCTCCTCCATGCAGCCCCCAGGGCGGGGTCTTGGTCCGCTCGAGGGCGGCGGTCACCCAGCAGTCCTCCAGCATATGGAAGTGCATGTTGATCCCCAGGCCTCCTCGGTATTTGCCGGGGCCGCATGAGTCCGGCGCCAACTCAATTTGCTCCAATAGCCAGGGGTTCTTGGCCTCCCACACTTCCGTGGGCGAGAAGCGGGTGGCTGCCTCGGCAACGTGGAGCAGACTGCTGGCGCCATCGCTACTATAGCTGGCGCCCTGACCCACAGGATGTGGTGAGCCATCTGCCCACGGCTCTCCGGTCGCCTCGCGTACGCCCCACCAGACCAGCGCGCAGATGTCACCGCCGCTGCAGGCAGGCACCAGCTGGGGCATGGCCTTGGACACCGCGTTATAGATGGCTTCCATCGCCTGCATGGCCGGCCAACCGTAAAGAAA